>DATHUL010000264.1:0-7908 GCA_035462285.1 Acidimicrobiia bacterium | reverse complement strand
GCCCTTCTCGAGATCGAGCGCTACCGTCTCGGCGATTGGGACGAACCCCACGCTCGTCTCTATGCCATCGACTGCGCCTCGATCGTCTTTCGCTATCACCTGCCCGATCTCACCGATTCGGCCCGGGATCTGATCCAGCGTCTCCTCCATCAGGCCATGCAACTGGTGACCTCCGGGAGGGAGAACGAGCTGGCGTCGATCGAGCGGGCACTCATGACCGGGCTGGAAGCAGCGTCGCGGATGACTCGCTCGGTGTGGCTGGTGGCGCTCAATGCGGTCCTGCCCGATCCGTTCCGGGCGGCCGTGATGAGCACCGAGGCCTCCCTGAACGCCTTCGGCCGCGTTCCCAACCCCCGTCGCGACACGGTGGCCGAGGCGCTTCGGCGCCGGGTGTCCGCCCGCGCCGAGGAGGCCGCCCTGCTCGGCTCGGTCGACCGGGCCAACCGCGCCTCCGCCGCCATCGCCTGACCTACAGTCGGGTCATGACCCGACTCGAGGCGATCCAGGCCGACATCACCACCGTCGAGGTCGATGTGATCGTCAACGCCGCCAACTCGTCACTGATGGGCGGCGGCGGAGTCGACGGGGCGATCCACCGCGCCGGGGGCCGGGACATCAAAGAGGAGTGCAGGGCGATCGTCGCCCTCCATGGCCCCCTTCCCACCGGCGAGGCGGTGGCGACCGGAGCCGGAGACCTGCCCGCCCGCCATGTGGTGCACACAGTCGGTCCGGTCTGGGGAGCCGTGCCCGCGGAGGAAGCGGTCGACCTCCTCGCCTCCTGTTACCGGAACAGTCTGAGCCTGGCTCGGGATCTGGCGTGCCGGTCGGTCGCCTTCCCCAATATCTCGACCGGCGTCTACCGCTTTCCCAAGCAGCTCGCCGCCGACACCGCCGTCGCCGCGGTCAGCCAATGGCTCGTCGACTCCCCCGATGCCCTCGACCTCGTGCTCTTTGTCTGCTTTGGCCCCGACAACCTGAGGCTGTACCGGGAGTTGCTCGGACGCTGATCGCCACATCCGGCCCCCCTCTCATATATCGGGACCACACCTAACCTGCCCCGATGTCCCGAGGCAGCCGACTTGGAAGGGCGGCACTGATCCTCGCCGTGGTCGGCGCGGCGGTGCTCGTACCGGGAGAACGAGCCAGTGCACAGAGCCCGGAGTGCCCCACCGACATGCAAGCCGCCTCGCTCCAGACTGGCCCTGAGTTCACCAGCGCCGCGGCCGGCAGCACCCGGGCCAGGGAGTGGCTCCGTCTCCACCCGATGCCGATATCGGCTCTGGTCGCCACGGTGCCGGACCCGCCGAGATCAGTGGTGGACGCCTACTTCGAGCCCTTCGGAGCCAATGCCGCCCATCTCTGGAAGGACGGACCGCCCCAGGTCGAGGCCTGGCTGCAGCACCGGCGAGGCGCCGGCTACATCACCTGGCTCGAGAACAACGGGAACTCCGTTGCCTGGAACGGCTCTCAGTTCGTCGACACCGGACAGCCTGTCGGTGGTCTTCCCGGCGGCAACCCGGGACGGATCGGCTATCAGGTCGGCGACGAGCCGCAGTCTGTCGCCGACGTGAACCAGATCCTGGCCGGGATGAGCCAGGTGAGGGCTCGTGACCCCGAGGCTCTGGTGTACACCAACCTCACCTATTGGGCCCCGAGAGCCGACGGGACCGACACTGCCGGCCGGAACGCCATCATCCAGGCCTACGTCTCGGCCCCCGAAGGCGATCTGGTCAGCACCGGGGACTACAACCTCGACATCGCCCACTACACCGTGTTGCAGACATTCCGCCAGGCGGGGCTGGCCAAGGGAGTCCCCTACTGGGAGTACCTCAATGCCTACGTCGGGCCCGAGACCGACTGTCTGCCATCTCACACCCGTTCCGACCTGCTCTGGCAGGCGATGGCCGGTCTCGCTTTCGGCTACACCGGTCACACCTGGTTCCTCTACCAGGCGGCACCGCAAGGACACGAGACGGCGACGCAATGGGGCGGTTCGATCCTGAATCAGCCCACCGGGGCCTGGGGGCAGACTCCATACCACGGGCTGATCGGCGAGATCAACCAACGGCTGGCCAACCTGGGCAAGGCGATAACAAGGCTCACCTCCACCGACGTGCGGTTCATCAGGGGGGCCCACCCTCTTCAACCCACCGACGTCGCCACCTGGTCCCCCAACGCCGGTGGGTTCCCCTATCTGGTCGGGGTTGCGCCGGCGCCGGGTCAACCGCCCCTCGAGATCTTGCTCGGGTTCTTCGTCGACGAATGGGGGGAACGATATGTGGTGGTGCAGAACGCCCGTCACACCCACTCCCATCGACGAGGCGACCCGCCCATCCCCGGGAACGAGGCAACGGGCACCATCCATCTCACATTCGACTTCGCCTCGGCGCCGGTCGGGCTGATCAACGATCGGGTCCGGATCATCCGCTCCGTCGACGGGGTGCGCGACGACCTTCCCCTCGAAAATCTCGGTGGCACCCTGCGTCGGGCCAACCTCATCCTCGAGGCGGGCGACGCCATCATCTTGAAGTACGCCACCGGGCGGGACTTCGTCTTCGGCCCTGCCCGGGAGGACATCGGCCTGGTCGACCCGAACTCGGGGATCTGGTACCTGCGCCGGGGTGGTCAGATCACGTCGTTCTACTACGGCAACCCCGGGGACACGCCTTTCATGGGCGACTGGGACTGCGACGGCATCGACACACCCGGTCTGTACCGACGCTCCGACGGGTTCGTCTATCTACGCAACTCGAACAGCCAGGGCATCGCCGACGTCCGCTACTTCTTCGGCAACCCCGGCGACCTGCCAATGGCCGGGGACTTCGACGGCGACGGTTGTGACACGGTTTCCATCTATCGGCCTTCGGAAGGACGGGCGTACATCATCAACGAGTTGGGCTCGGGAGAGCAGGGCGTCGGGGCAGCCGACTTCGCCTACTTCTTCGGCAACCCCGGTGACAAGCCCTTCGCCGGAGACTTCAACGGCGATGGCATCGACACCGTAGGCCTCCATCGGGAGAGCACCGGGTTGGTCTACTTCCGCGACAGCCACACCCAGGGCGTGGCCGACAACGAGTACTTCTTCGGCGACCCCGACGATCGCCTCGTCGCCGGCGACTGGACCGGGGTCGGATTCTCCACGCCGGCGTTGTTCCGTCCCAGCGAGTCCCGGCTCTACTTCCGCCACACCAACACCCAGGGCATCGCCGACAACTCGTTCCTCCTCGGCGACTCCTGGTTCCTCCCCGTGGCCGGCTCCTTCGGCTGAGGTCTACACCGTGGCGCCGACCCCGAGATAGGCGCTGAGATGCTCGGTCAGGTCGCGGGCGTCGTCCTCGGCCCCGTGGATGAAGCTCGACTTGCGGCGACGCAGCATGTTGAGGCCGATGCGATACATACCGGGAGCATCGCTGACCACGCCGGCGTCGTGTCGTAGCCTGCCCTTTCGGTCGAGAACCCGGGCGTGAAGCCATGAGTAGTCGGGTCGGTACCCGGTCGCCCAGATGATGGTCCGGATCCCGGCCCTGGCGAAGTCGATGCCGAGCGGAGGCGAGTCGTCCACCCGGGTCGGGGCGAAACGCTGGGGCGGCTCGACCTCACCATCGATGCCCTGTTCGAATGCCCACTCGTCGACGGCGTCGAGCAGCCTCCCCATCTTGAGGTCGGCCAGGTTGCACAGGTTGCGCAGCGATCCCGAGAATTGGGCCCTGCCGTCGGCGATCCCGGCGAGACGCCCGACCAGACGGACCCCCAGGGAGGTGAGGGCGTTGAGGTCGAGGGTGTTGCGGTCCGGTGTGCCCACCAGCTGGGGGGAGGGGATGTTGCGAGCGCGGACCAGGTCGTCCACTTGGTCGTAACGCTCGTCGAGGACACCGGTCCTGTCGAGCCACCACATGATGTCCTTGCCCCGATACACCCGCGGCAACCGGACATGCTCCCCGACGGCGAGCGTGACCTGCCGGCCGGAGCGCTGCAACTCATCGGCGATCTGGATCCCCGTCGCCGAGGCGCCGACCACCAGCACCCCTCCCTCCCTGACCTGGGCGACGCTCTTGTACCGGATCGGGTGGATCATCTCCATCGACCCGGGCACGGCCGAGGCCTGGGAGGGAATGTTGGCCAGGTTGAAGCCACCGCTGGCCAGGACAACGGTGGGGCTCACCCACACCCCGCTGTCGGTGACCACCTGGTAGCCGTCGGGCCCGGGTCGCACCGAGCTGACCGTGGTGTTGGTCTGGACCGGCGCACCCAGGTGGCGGGCGTACCCGTCGATGAACGCGACCACCTCGGGCATGGTCATGAACCCGTCGGGATCGGGCCCGCTGTAATCGACGCCCGGGAGCCGGCTCTGCCAGTTCGGGGTGAGAAGCCGCAGGGAGTCCCAGCGCTCGGTGCGCCAGCTGTTGGCAACCTCGCCCCGCTCGATCACGACATGGTCGATCGAGCGCTGGCTGAGGAAATGGCTCACGGCCAGACCGGCGTGACCGGCCCCGACCACGACGGTGGTCGTGCGCACGTCGGGCCCGGTCAGTTGACCTCGACGGTCACGTTGGTGGGATTGGTGATGACGTCGAATACGGCGGAGCGCTTCTGCGACTGGGCTACCAGCGCCTCGATCTCCTCGGGGGTGCCGTCGGCATCGATGTCGTAGTGGACCTTGATCCCGTTGAAGCCGTTCCTGACCTCGGGGTCGCCACCGAGGATGCCGAGGATGTCCATGTCACCCTCGATCGTCGCCTTGACCGAGTGAAGCTGGATGCCGCGGTTCTGAGCCACCGCAGCCACGCCTGCGGTGAGACAGCTGGCCAGGCCGACGAGAACTAACTCGACCGGGGTCGCCCCGTTGTCCTCGGAGGCGAACACCTCGGGGTGATCGGCATCGAAGCTGAAGCTGGTGCGGTGGGTCTGCTCCCCGCCCAGCCCGAAGAAGCCCTTCACCTCGGAATGGCTGTGGGTGCCGCCGACCCATTCGGTGGTGGCACGCCAGGTGAACTGGGCCGCGTCGGGGGCGTCGACGAGGGCGGTCCGGGCATCGAGCAACGCCTGCACGTTGACTCCGTTGTCGACAGGTGTGTCGGTTGTGGTCATTTCTTTCCTCCTGATCGTTGTTGGAGAGTGTCTGTGAAAGACACGGGACGAAGCGCCGCAGGTCCTGGAAGTGAGGCTCCCGGGCGGCTGGCGCTTCTACGAGTCGAGCGCTTCGATCGTCACGACCCCCCGAGAGCCTGGACAACACATGCCGGCGCAGACGGTCACTCGAGTCTGCGGGGTCGGGATGTGGGTCTGGTTCCGGCTCACGGGCATGCCTTGGTGGTCGTCGGCCGAGTGCGGACCGAAGTAGAGCAGAACACCCCCGTTCAGTCAACGCCGCTTCCGGACGGGCGGCAGTCCTTGCTCCGGGAGCCGACCTATCATGACGCTCGGAGTGCCGGGAAGTCTGGTCGGCGAAAACGAAGCCGTCCCCCGTAAGGACTCCCAATGGCCCTCATCTCTTCCCGCAGCACACACCCGGGCGCGGGGGTGGCATCGGGTGCCGCCGCCGCCAAGCTGCCCGTCGAGGAGAATCTGAGCAGTGCGCTCGCCGCTGCCCCCGCCGGTGTGGCCGAGTCGGCACCGGTGTTTGGGTCCCGGCCTCTGGTCTCGGTCGCCCTCCTCATGGCCTGGGTGGCGTGCGGGGTGGTGACGGCATATGCGATGAAACGCCGAGGGCACGAGATTCGACCCTGGATCGGCCTGGGGATCGGGCTTGGGCCACTGGCAATCCCCCTGGCCAGACTCGACATCCGCCAGCGTGAGAGCTCGGTGCAGGCTCATGCTTTGTCGGACGGCGACCAGGGGCCAGGTCCGATTCACCTGGTGGTCGGACTGATGGGGCCGGCCGAGACGATCTCGGACGTGATCCCCATGATCGAACTGGTCGGCTCGAGCCTCGGCAAGCTGACCATCTGCACCGCGATCGATTACCAGGCGGCGGACGGCGACGAGTGGCAGCCCACCAAGGCGAGCTCACTGGTCGAGCTGGAACTGGCGGTGGCCCTCCTCGGTGAAAGATGGAGCCCGGCCACGGTCATGGTGCCCGGTGCACCCCCACACTGCTTCTTCCGCTTCGCCGCAGCAACCGGCCATCACCTGGTGGCGCTGGTCGGATGGTCGGGATCCTTGCGGGTGTCCCGTCAGTCGGACCTGCCGGTCACCGTCCTACTGCCTTCTCTCCCAGACCAGGGCTGACAGGGCAGACTGCCTGATGCTCGCTGCCGTTCTTGGCCTTCACGGTGTCCTCGCCCTGATGGCACCGCGGGTATCCCGTCGCATCGGGGCTCGGGTGTTCCTGATCTGCTCGATCGGCCCCGCCGCCGCCGTCATCTGGGGAGCGAGCCAGTGGAATCGGATAGCAGAGCATGGTGGAGCCGTCTCTCGGCTTCCTTGGGCGCCAGGGCTCGGCCTCACCCTCGACTTCCGTCTCGATGGGTTCGGCCTGCTCATGCTGGCGCTGGTCTCAGGGGTGGGACTCCTCATCTTCGTCTACAGCCGCTGGTACTTCGCGGATAGTCCCCGTCTGGGAAGGTTCGCCGCCATCTTCACCGTGTTCTCCGGAGCGATGCTCGGGCTGATCCTGGCCGACGATCTGCTCACGCTCTTCGTCTTCTGGGAAGTGACCTCGATCACCTCCTATCTCCTGATCGGCTTCGACGACGACAAGGCAGGGGCCAGGGCGGCGGCGCTGCAGGCGATCCTGGTCACAGGGGCCGGAGGACTGGTCATGCTGGCCGGGTTCGTGATCTTGGGTCAGGCCGCCGGGACATACTCCTTGTCGGAGATCGTGGCAGCCCCACCCCTCGGCGGTTCGGTGGCAGTCGCCCTTGCCCTCGTGCTGGTGGGAGCTCTCACCAAGTCGGCACAGGTGCCGTTCCACTCCTGGCTGCCCAGCGCGATGGCCGCCCCGACCCCGGTGAGCGCCTACCTCCATTCCGCCGCCATGGTCATGGCCGGGGTGTATCTGGTGGCCAGGTTGTCCCCCGCCTTCGCCCCTGACCACCCCTTCTGGCGACCCACCGTGGTCGCGGTCGGGCTGGTGACCATGCTTCTCGGGGGCTACCGGGCCCTCCGCCAGACCGACCTCAAGCTGCTCTTGGCCCACGGGACGGTGAGGCAGCTCGGGTTCATGGTTGCCCTGGTCGGAGCGGGAGTACCGGAGCTGACCTTCGCCGGAACCGCCCTCGTCCTCACCCACGGAGTCTTCAAGGCCGCCCTGTTCATGGTGGTGGGCGCGATCGACAAGCACTGCGGGACCCGGGACCTGAGACGGTTGCATCGACTGCGCCGGGAGATGCCGGGCACGTTCCTCGTCGCCACCGTCTCGGTCGCCTCGATGGTCGGCCTGCCTCCGACACTGGGTTTCCTGGCCAAGGAGACCGCCTTCGAAGCCTCCCTCGACTACTGGCCGGTCATGGCCGCGGTGGTGGTTCTCGGATCGGTGATCACCTTCGCCTACAGCGCCCGGGTCCTCTGGGGCGCCTTCGGGCGCAAGCCCGAGGTGGAGCCGGCGTCGCCCCACGGCCAGCTGGTCCCGGAATGGCCGCTACTGGCTCCGGCCGGTGTCCTGGCGTTGGTGACTCTGGGTTTCGGGCTTGCCACCGGATCGGTGAGCCGCCTGGTGCAGGTGGCGGCCAACACCCTCGATTCCGCCTCGACCGGCCAGCTCTACCTGTGGCACGGGTTCAACCTGCCACTGGCGATGTCTGCCTCCACCATCCTCGCCGGCACACTCCTCTTCGTCGCCGCAGAGCGGGTGGAGGCCTGGCAGTCGAGAGTCGGTCTGCATTTCGGGGCACAGGAGGTCTTCGAGTCCTCCCTGCGCGGGTTGAACCGGGTGGCCGATCGGACAACCGGTCTGGTCCAGACCGGTTC
>DATHUL010000263.1:0-18647 GCA_035462285.1 Acidimicrobiia bacterium | reverse complement strand
GGCCTTCTCGCCCAGGGTGCAGGCGGTGGAGAGGGTGGCGATCACTGTCGTAGACCTTGCAGGAACGATACGAGGTCCCCGCCGGATGCCTGCACTTCGACCAGGGCGCTGGCCACGATCACCCCGTCGCAATGTGGAGCTAGAGCCCTGACCTGCTCGGCGGTGCGCACCCCGAACCCGGCCAGGACCGGGGCCCGGGAGACAGCCCGCACCCGATCGAGATAACCGGTGACCTCCGGCCCCGACCCGACGCTGCCCCCGGTGGTCCCGGTCATGGTCACCGCATAGGTGAAGCCCTCGGAGGCCCGGCCCAGATCGCCCAACCTCGTCTCTGAGGTGACCGGGCTCACCAACTGGACCAGCCCGATGCCGTGGTCCCGTGCCACAGACCCCAGCTCGCCCGACTCCTCCAGCGGAAGATCGGGCACCACCAAGGCGGCTACCCCGGCCCCGGCGAGACGGGGCACGAGCCGGTCGAACCCGTAGGCCATGAGCGGGTTGAGATAGCTCATCACCACCAGTTCGGAGTCGAACGGTGCCTGCTCCTCGACCGCGCCAAGGATGGCGTCCAGGCTGGCCCCGGCCTCCAGTGCGATCCGGCTCGACTCCTGGATGGTGGCACCGTCGGCCATGGGATCGGAGAAGGGGATGCCGATCTCGACCGCGATCGAGCCCGCGGTGATGGTCGCCAGAGCTTCCTGAAAGGCGGGCAGGGTCGGGAACCCACCGGTGAGGTAGGGGACGATGGCGGTCCCGTCACCTCGCAGCCGTCTTTCCAGGGCGGCGGCTCCGATCAGATCGGCGCTCATCGCCCCAGGCCCCGCAGAATGTCGATGTCCTTGTCGCCCCGGCCGGACAGCCCGACCAGCACCGTCGTCCCCGGGTTGGCGACCAGCCACCTCCGGGCCCCGACCAGGGCGTGACTCGACTCGAGGGCGGCGAGGATGCCTTCGCTCCGGCCCAATTCGTCGAGGGCGGAGAGGGCCTCGTCGTCGGTGGCGCTCTCGTATCGGGCCCTCCCCGTCTCGGCCAGCCAGGAGTGCTCGGGACCGACCCCCGGGTAGTCGAGCCCGGCCGACACGGAGTGTGTCTCCTGGATCTGCCCGTCCGCATCCTGGAGCAGGTAGGAGTAGCTGCCGTGGAGGACACCGGGCGTCCCCAGCCCGATGGTGGCCGCGTTGTGCCCCAGTTGGGGCGAGGTGCCCCCGGCCTCGACCCCGATCAGCTCGATCGGGTCGTCGAGAAGGGGATGGAACAGCCCGATCGCATTGGATCCGCCGCCGACGCAGGCGATGGCGACATCGGGAAGCCGGCCTGCCCGCTCCAGCATCTGCTGTCTCGCCTCGCGCCCGATCACCGACTGGAGCTCACGGACCAGCCATGGGTAGGGATGGGGGCCCACCGCCGAGCCGAGCAGGTAGTAGGTGGTCTCCGGACGGGTCACCCAATCCCGGAGCGCCTCGTTGATCGCCGCCCGCAAGGTGGCGTCCCCGGATCTGACCGGCTCGACCCGCGCCCCGAGCAACCGCATGCGCTCGACATTCGGGGCCTGTCGCTCGATGTCGACCGAGCCCATGTACACGGTGCAGTCGAGCCCGAGTCGGGCGCAGGCGGCTGCGGTGGCCACTCCGTGCTGGCCCGCCCCGGTCTCGGCGATGACCCGTTCCGCGCCCATCTCCCGGGCCAAGAGCGCCTGCCCGATCGCATTGTTGATCTTGTGCGCCCCGGTGTGGGCCAGGTCCTCGCGTTTCAGCCAGATCTCCCCGCCCCAGACCGCCCCGAGCCGGGAGGCGTGGGTGAGAGCAGTGGGACGCCCCACCCACGACGACAACTCCTCCTCGTACATGTTGAGGAAACCCGGGTCGTCGAGAAGCAGGCGTGCGGTGTCCTCCAGCCTGGTCAGGGCGGGGACCAGGACCTCGGGCACGTAGCGACCTCCATACGGCCCGAAACGGCCGCGCGGTTGGACGCCGGGGCTCAACCCTGTCCTCCGGCCAGCGGGAGGGCGCTGCGCGCTCCGGCCACGAATGACCGCATCCGCTCCGGGTCCTTCACCCCCGGCGAGCTCTCGATCCCCGAGCTCACGTCGACTCCGAATGGTCTGACACTGGACACCACCTCGGCCACGTTCTCCTCGTTCAATCCACCGGCCAGGATCATCTTTGCCGCTGTCGTGAGTTGAGCCAGACGCGCCCAGCTCGGCGGCCGGCCCGTGCCGCCGCGAGCCGCGCTGTCTACCAGCGCCCAGCCCCGGCTGGTTGCGCCGGCCGCCTGCTCCAGTCTGCGGGCCATGTCCTCGCCATCGACCACCACCGGCAACAGCTTGTCGGGAGCCAGCCCGACCAGGGTGCCCGCCTCGGCTTGGAAGAGGTCGGGGCCGACTTCCTCCTCGGTGCGTCGCAGCAGCTCGGTGGATGGCTGGTGGAAGACGGCCACCCCGAGCACATGATCGGGAAGAAGCCGTTTCAGACGGGCGGCCTGTGCCGACGAGATCTGTCTCGGCGAGGGGGTGAGCACGAAACCGACCGCATCGGCACCGGCCGCCACCGCCGCCTCCAGGTCCGATTCGGTCTTGATCCCGCACAGCTTCACGAACAGGCTCACGACGCCACCGTCGCCCTGCGTCGGCCGGCCTCGATCATGGCGCGAACCAATCCGGTGGCGTCCCCGGCCCTCATCAGGGCGGAGCCGACCAGGGCGGCGGCGTACCCGAGGGACGCAACCCGCTCCACGTCGGCCGGGCCGGTGATGGCACTCTCGGCCACTGCGACCAGCCCGGTGGGGAGAAGGCCCGCCAGCTCGTCATGGAGCTCGGGGACGATGCCCAGAGTCTCCAGGTCCCTGCAGTTGACCCCGATCAGTACATCGGATCTGCCCGCGGCGAGGGCGGAGAGCCGCGCCAGGTCGGCCCGGTCGAAGGCCTCGAGCAGGGAGAACATCCCCAACTCGCCGGCGGCATCCAGGATTCGGGTTGCAGCGTCGTCGTCGAGGATGCGGGCGATGACCAGGATCCCGTCGGCGCCGGCCTCACGGGCCTGGTACACCTGATAGGGATCGACCAGGAAGTCCTTGGCCATGACCGGGATCGACACCGCCTCGGCCACGGCTCGCAGCATGGGCAGCGACCCACCGAACTCGGACGGCTCGGTGAGAACCGAGATCACCGCGGCGCCGCCCTGCTCGTACCCCCGCGCCGCGGCTGCCGGCGGACGCTCGGGGAAGATGCCTTCCGACGGTGAGCGTGGCTTCACCTCGGCGATCAGGTCGAAGGTCTCGCCGAAACCATCGAGGGGGCGTGATCGGGGCCGGGAAAGTGAGGAGTCGCGCAGCTCGGCCTGGGGCCGTTGGAGCCGGGCGGCATCGACCCGCTCCCGTGAGCGAGTGGCCATCTTCTCCAGGAAGCCACTCACCGGCCCGCCTCCCCGGCACCGAAATCGGCCAATGCCTTGGCCAGACTCAGCGCCTTTCCCTCGTCGATGGCGGCCGATGCCAATTCGACGGCCTCCGAGGGACTGGAGACACGTCCGGTCACCTCCAGTGCCAGGGCGGCGCCGAGCACGATCGCATCCCGATGGGCGCCCTGCTCGCCCTCGAAGACATCGAGGAGGCGCCGTGCGTTGTGGGCGGGCGTTCCCCCGGCAAGGTCCTCGGGGGCACACTCGGACATGCCCAGATCCGAGGGTCGACGGGTCGACTCCACGACCGAGCCGGGGGTCACGTCGAAGAGGAGGAACTCGCCCAGGGGCGAGGGCTCGTCCCAACCCCCCGCTCCGTGAACCACGAAAGCCCGGTCGATCTCGAGACCGGAGAGGGCCCCGGCCATGAGTCGGGCCGCAGGGGGGTCGAAGGCGCCGATCACCATGTGACGCGGCGCAGCCGGGTTGGTCAGCGGTCCCAGGATGTTGAACACGGTTCGAACCCCGAGAGCGCGACGCACCGGCCCCACCGCCGCCATCGCCGGGTGAAAGTGCGGGGCGAAGATGAAGGTGAACCCGGTGGCCCTGAACAGACGCCGGACCTGGTCCTCGCTCAGTGGCATGGGGAGCCCCAACTCCTCGAGCACGTCGGCGCTCCCGCTCTGGCTGGTCCTCGATCGATTCCCGTGCTTGACCACGGGGACTCCGCTGGCAGCGGCGAGCAAGGCGGAACCGGTGGACAGGTTGAGGCTCCCCGATCCGTCCCCGCCCGTTCCCACCACGTCGACCGCCCCAGTGGTGTCGATGGCAGGGTTGGTGGCCAGGTTTCACATCGCTTGGGCGAACCCGCGCACCTCTTCGGGAGTCTCCCCTTTTGCCCGCAGGGCGGCCAGGATGGCGCCGGCCGTCGCCGGCTCCACCTCGTCACCGGTGAGCTGGTGGACCAGGGCCTCGGCCTGCTCGACCGTCAGGTCCCTTCCCCGGAGCAGATCGTCGAGAACCTGTCTCATCGCCGAGCCCCCCCGAGATCGAGGAAGTTGCGCAGGAGCAGGTCGCCGTGCGGCGTGAGCAGGCTCTCCGGATGGAACTGAACCCCCTCGACCGGGAAGGAGCGATGCCTGATTCCCATGATCACGCCGTCGGAGGTGAAGGAGGTGACCACCAGGTCGTCGGGCAGATCGTCCTCCATCACCGCCAATGAGTGGTAGCGCCCCGCCTCGAACGGGTTGGGGAGACCGGCGTAGATCGAAGACGAGTCGTGATAGACAGGTGAGGCCTTGCCGTGTCGCAGCTCCCGGGCGTGGTCCACCGTGCCCCCGAGCGCAGCCGCAAGCGCCTGGTGCCCGAGACACACGCCGAGGATCGGCACCTGCTCCAGCATCCCAACGATCAGCTTCATCGATTCCCCGGCCGCCTCGGGCCGGCCCGGGCCCGGGGAGACGACGAGATGGGTGGGATCCAGGTCTCTGGCTTCCTCGAGACTGATGTCGTCGTTGGTGCGGACGATCACCTCGGCGCCGAGCACGCGCAGCGCTTGCACCAGGTTGTAGGTGAACGAGTCGTAGTTGTCGAGGAGGAGGATCCTGCTCATAACCCGCTCGCCGCCGTCTCGAGAGCACTCCGCATCGCCCCCGACTTGGACAGGACTTCCTCCCACTCCGCCGAGGGGACACTGTCGGCCACGATCCCCGCTCCGGCCTGATAGGAGTAGCGGCCTTCGCTCATGACCACGCTCCGGATGGTGATCGCCTGATCCATGTTCCCCCCGTGGCCGAAGTATCCGACGGTGCCGGCATAGAGACCGCGCGGCACGGGCTCCAGCTCACGGAGCAGCTCCAGGGCGCGGATCTTGGGGGCCCCGACCACGGTGCCGGCGGGAAACGCGGCGGCGAAGAGGTCGAAGGCGTCGTGCCCGGCCTCGAGGATGCCGCTCACCCCGCTGACCAGATGAATGACATGGCTGTACCGCTCGATGGCCCGGTACGGGTCGACCTTGATCGAGCCCGGCACTGCCACCCGCCCCAGGTCGTTGCGGGCCAGGTCGACCAGCATGACATGCTCGGCGGCCTCCTTGGCGTCACCGGCCAGCTCCTCTTCGGCGATCCGGTCCCGGGGCTCGTCGTTGTGACGGGGCCGGGTCCCGGCGATGGGGCGGAGCTCGGCGGCTGTGCCCCGCAGCCGGACCAGGGCCTCGGGCGAGGACCCGATCACCTTGGTGCCTCCCAGATCGCAGAAGTACATGTACGGGGAGGGGTTGAGGAGTCGGAGCCCCCGATAGACAGTGAACGGGTCGAGATCGGTCTCCCCTCCGAACTGGACCGAAGGGACGATCTGATAGACGTCGCCTTCTGCGATGTGATGACGTGCCCGGTTCACAACCGCCTCGAACTCGCCCTTGTCCATCGATCCCACCGGGTCGGTGAAACCGCCGCTCCGGACCGGGCCGGGCAGACCTTGCGAGAGGAGCCCGATCACCTCACGGCGCAGTTGGAGACGCTCGGGCTCGGAGCCGTCGTGGAGCAGGGCGGCGCGCCGGCTGAGATGGTCGAACACGATGACGCTGGGCGGCCCATAGAGCACCATCTCGGGGCCGGCTCCGGGCGGCGGTGTCCGTCCGGCGAGACGATGGGCGACGTCGAAGCCGATCGCTCCCACCAGACCACCGTGAAACGGAACCGCGCTCGAGATCGGGCCCGGAGCGGGCGCCGCGGCGAGGACCTTGCGCAGACCGTCCATGAGTCCCGCCATCGAGCCGTCGGTCTCGATGCGGCTGGTGCCGGCCTGGATAGACCAGCCGTCGCTGCGGACGTCGAGACCGTCGCCGAAGCCGATGAACGAGTAACGGCCGATCTGGTCACCCTGCTCGACGCTCTCGAGGAGAAAGCGCGGCCGCAGCGACCCGAGCTTCAGGTAGACCGACGTGGGGGTGTCGAGATCGGCTGGTATGTCGAAGATGTTGTTCATGGGCTCCTCACACCGGGTCTGGCGGCGGGGCCCTGAACGAGAGAACCCATCGCCGTGGACCGGAGATGGGTTCGTATCTGATCAGAGAGCGAGGGCTATCCGACCGAAGCCACCTCCGGCGCGCGCCAAGCCCACCACCAGGTGTGACCGGTCGACGAGGTGCTCTTTCGGCTCATCGCGGGGGAACGCTACGTCCGCCGGCGTCGTCCGTCAAGAGCGCTCACCCCCCGACCCGATTCATCCCGTCGATCACCTGCTCGACCTCGGTCGGCGCGATGGGCGGGTAGAAGACCATGGTGTAGAGGTCACAGCGCTCACCGGGCGCCTCGAACCACCCCGCCACCCAAGTCCCGTCGGGATGCGGGCCAACTGCGGCCCTGGTGCCGTCGATGAAGACCTCCCCCTTCTCCGCCGGCCAGTCGATCGGGGGAAGAGTCCCACGGATCAAGGCGATGGCCACGGTGCCGTCGGCCCGGCCGAGGAGACTGGCCCCGCTGCCTGGCACCGAGGTCCACACGTCGGGCTCGATGCCGGCATCGATCACGGCGGAGCCGACCCCGGTCGGCAGGAACTCGAGCTCATAGGGCGGAGGCGGGCACTCGACCGGCGGCTCGGTGGAGGTGGTGGCCGGAATCGTGGTAGTGGTTGTCGGAGCCTCGGCCGTGCTCGTCGTGCCGGCGCCGTCCGGGCCGGAACATGCCACCAGCAACAGGGGCAGTAAGAGGAGCCCGGATCGGATCAGTGTCTGTCGCGCCTCAGGCACATGCCGATGATATGGCCGGGGGACGGGATCCCGGCGACATCGTCTCGGTCAGCCGGTCGGCTCCTTGTCGGCTTCCATCGCCACCGGAGCCAGGTCCTCTACCGCCGGACCGTGGATCACCCGACCGTCGAGATCGAACCTGGACCCATGACAGGGGCAGTCCCAGGTCTGCTCGGCGGTGTTGAACCCGACGACACATCCCAGATGGGTGCAGTAGGGCGACAAAGCGCTGACCTCTCCATCTTCGCCCTGGAAGACAGCGAGTCTCTCATCGTCGTGGGAGACGACGTCTCCATGACCCGGTCCGGGGAGGCTCGAAGCCGAGAGGGACGAGGACGTGATCCGGCCGCCGACAAAGTGCCCGGCCGCCTTGGCGTTGACCTTCAGGGTCTCGGGCAGGGCTTGTCTCGCCGCCATTCTCCGTGAGTCGAACACCTCGGCCCAGGGGTTGTCACGACCCAAGGCCAGGTCGACCATGATCGAGGCGGCGATGGTGCCGTTGGTCATTCCCCACTTGGCGAAGCCGGTGGCGAGATAGGATTTTCCCGACGAGCCGAGCGGCCCGATGAAGGGCAGTCCGTCGGCGCTCCGATAGTCCTGGGCGGACCAGCGATGCTCGACGGGGCCGGACCCCAACCGCTCCCGGCACCATTCTTCCAGGGCCTGATAGCGACGAGTGGTGTCCTCGTCCTCCCCAACGGGGTGGTTCTCCCCTCCTACGATGGTGTAACCGTCTCCGGTCGAGCGCAGTGACCGGATCGGCTCGTCGACACTTATGTACATCCCTTCCAGGGGATGGCTGTCCTGGGCAAAGGCGACCGCATACGACCTGGAGGCACTGGTCCTGGCGAAATATCCGCCCAGGTTCCCGAAGGGCAGATGGGTGGCGACGATGACCAGGTCTGCGGTCACGGTGCCCCGATCGGTGACCACGGTGCCGGCATCGGCATCGAGAGACAAGGCCCGGGTGTTCTCGAAGACGACGCCACCCCGTCCCACGGTGGCGTCGAGCAGTCCACGGCAGTATCGCCTGGGGTGGAACCGTGCCTGGTCGGCGAGACGCACCGCACCCGCGATCGGGTAGGGGAGATCGGTCTCGACGGTGAACGAGACGTCGAGACCGGCCCTGCTCGCGGCATCGACCTCGGCCTCGATCCGTCCCAGGTGCTCGTCCGACTCGGCATAGGTGTAGGCGGGCTCGTCCTGAAAATCGCAGTCGATCCGGTCCTCGGCGACCAGACGACGCACCTGGTCGATCGCCCAGAGGTTGGAGCTGGCGTAGACCGCGGCGACCTCGTCACCCCAGGTCTCGGAGAGCTCGGTGTACACGGTTGACTGAAGCGCGCTCAGCTTGGCGGTGGTGAACCCGGTTACCCCCGAGCAAAGCCGTCCCGAGTCGATCACACCAACTTCCACTCCCTCACCGGCGAGGAGCCGCGCCGCGGTGAGCCCGGTGATGCCGGATCCCACCACCAACGCTCCAAGCGAGATGTCGGTGTCGAGCGGGGGGAAATCGGGCCACTCCGAGGTGGCCATCCAGAGGGAGGGGTTCACGGTCGTCGACGGCCGGTGCTGCCCCGGGGTATCCATGACCGGTCCCTACCACCAGGCCCTACCACTCGAAACCGGCGGCGGTCAGCCGGCGGGTGGATCCTCGGGTCGGAGCAGGTCGGTCAGCCCGCTCAGCTCGAGCAGCCCCTTGAGCCGTGGTGAGACGATGAGCCGCAACTCGACGCCTTCCTCCTCGAGCCGGGTGTGGGTGGTGATGAGCAGGCCTATGCCGATCGAGTCGACGAAGCCGACACCGGTCAGGTCGACGACGATCTGTCCCGGCCCGCGCGATCGCCTCTCCTGGATCGCGTCCCTCAGCTCCCCGACCGAGGCCAGGTCGAGGCTGCCCTCGAACACGATCGTCTCCGAGCCGGCGCGGGCTGAGGCCGAATCGGCGGCGACATGCGCCGGCCGGCCCGATCTCGACACATGATCGGGCCAGGGCAACGGGTCTGCGTCCTGCTCGATTTGGCGGGTGAGCTCCCCAAGGACCCACTCCCTCAGTGCGACCAGCTCGGGGGGCGTGGCCAGCGTCATCAGGTGGTCCCCGGCCCGGCAGAATTCGTCGACCTCGGTCATCATCGCCGCCATCGCCCGTGCCGCCCCCACCGCAGGGAGAGGCATCTCGATGGTCAGGTCGGTCATCTCCGCACCACCTTCGGCCGCGGCCGTGAAGTCGCCCCAAGTCCGGTCGTTGATATCCCCGAACCGGGCGTCGAAGTCCTCGACCAGGCTCATCAACCGGTGCGGGACCGAATCGGCCGGCGCCGATGCGCGCAGCAGGTCCATCTCCCTGCGGACCGCGTCCTGATGAGCTCTCGCCTGCTTCCAGAGCTCGATCGGCACCTGGACCAGTTGCAGCTGAACCTTCTCGTCCTGGATCAATCCGACCCGTCCTCGAAGCCGAGCTCGAACCAAACCGTCTTGCCCGAAGCCCGGCTCTCGAAGCCCCAGCGGTCGGCCATGGCCTCGACGATGTGCAGACCTCGCCCGGTCGGCGAGCTCGGGCCGTAGTCCTTCTTCACCGGTGGATTGGTGTTCCCGTCGGTGACGGAGACCCGCACTCCCCGGCCAGCCATCTCCATGGCCTCGAGCTTGAGCGGGGTTCGGGCGTGGAGAATGGCGTTGGTGACGATCTCCGCGGTGAGCAGGGCGAGCCGCTCCGGGTCCGACCCTCCGGCGAAGTCGAGGGAGGCGACGAACCGTCGCGCTTTGGGGACCGATCCCGGCACCGGAGTGAGTGTCAGCTCGGCGCGGCGCGCTTCCCCGGTCGATGGGGAGTGGGTCGACGGTGACTTGGAGCTTCGTTCCTCGAACGAGCCTGGACTCATGCGGAGCACTCCTTGAAGCTCACGCCCTGCCGACAGACTAACTTCCCGCCTGCCGGATCGGGCGCCCGTCCCGCCCCGGCGGCCGGAGGGGCATTGCCCGGGGACCGTTTCATCGAACTGGCGACCGACGAGGACCGACACGTCCTCGACATCCTCTTTCGCCATGCCAGCGAGGCGATCACGGTCCAGGACCGTTCCGGGCGTCTGCTCTACGCCAACGACGCCGCCGCCGAGATGCTGGGCTTCGAGAACGGCGTCGAACTCGCCTCCACGCCGACCGAGGAGATCATGGCGCGCTTCGACATGATCGACCGCACCGGGGCTCCACTGCCCACCGATGAGCTGCCCGGCCGCAAGGTGATGGCCGGGGAGCCCTTCGCCGAGGCGGTGGTCGGATACCGGAGGAAGGGGGCGCAACGCGCCCGTTGGTCGCGTATCAGCGCCAGCCCGATCAAGAACGATCTCGGCGAGGTGGTCCTGGTGATCAACTTCTTCTCCGACATAACGGCCCAGGTCCGGCGGGACGAGGATCAAGAGCTGCTCTCCATCGTCTACGAGGCGCTGGGATCGTCGCTCGACCGCGAAGAGAGCGTTCAGGCCTTGGCCGGCGCACTCGTCCCCCGAATCGGCTCGTGGTGCTCGGTCCACCTGTTGGAGCCTGGAGACCGACTGGAGCCCGTGGCCGCGGTCCACCCCGACGCCGACGACCCCAACAGACTGGTGCACGTTGCTACAGGTGGCGCCATCTCGATAGGCGAAGACCGGCTCCAGGCGCGGGTGGCAAGGACAGGGCGAGCCGAGGTCATCCACCGGGTCACCCCGGTCATGATCGACGAGGTGGAGAGCCGATCGGGAGCCGAGTTGGCCGACGTCCTGCGTCGCCTCGATCTGGGATCGGTTGCCTGCGTGCCGATGGAGGTGGGTCACGGTGTCATCGGCACCTTGACCGTGGCCCGCTCGGCGGCTGATCCGGCGCTGGGGGCGACCGATCTCGATCTGTTGAAAACCATCGCCGACCGCGCCGCAGCCACACTGGAGAATGCCGGGTTGTATCAGCAGCAGCGAGAGATCGCCGAGACCTTGCAGGCGGTCCTGACCCCACGGAGACTGCCTGCGGTACCCGGGCTGGAGCTGGCGGCCCGTTACCGACCTCTGTCGCTGATCGGTCATGTCGGCGGGGACTTCTACGACGTGGTGCCGATTCCGGGAGGCGGTTGCGCCATCGTGGTCGGGGACATCGCAGGAAAAGGGATCGAGGCCGCAGCCGCGGTGGGTCTGGCCCGGTACACCCTCAGATCGACGATCGCCCTCGACCCCGGCTTCGAGACCGTCCTCACTCAGTTGAACGAGGCGCTACTGGTCGAGGACCGCATGTGCACCCTGGCATATGTGCTTCTCGGCGACAACGGCCACGGTTTCGATCTGCGGGTGACACTGGCCGGTCATCCCCCTCCAATCCTGATAACCGCCGATGGGGAGATGCGGAGATTGGGACAGCCCTGCCCCCCTGCCGGGGTCCTCCCGATCCTCGACCCGATCGAGGAGGAGCACACCCTGGGCCCCGGCGACATCCTGGTCCTCTACACCGACGGCTATGCGATACCCGAGCTCGACCCACCCGACAGTATCGAGTTGGCCCTGTCCAAGTGCGTGAGGGACGACCCCGAGACACTGCTCGATCAGATGCTGTCCGTCCTGTTCGCCGACATGCCCAACGCCAGAGACGACATCGCCCTGGTCGCCCTTCGCGCCACTCCTGCAGAGACCTGATCGCCACCCACTCCCGGTTTGGCCCGGTGGACCCAGGGGTAAGTCTGCCCACCCCAACAGTAAGGACGAGGAATGAGGGACGAACAGGTCAACGAGCTGCTCTACCAGGCACTCGAGACGGAACTGGGCGGAGTCCAGGTCTACGAGACGGCGCTTCGATGCACGGTCAACGAGGACCTGCGCCAGGAGTGGCAAGGGTATCTCGACGAGACCAGGAACCACGTGGAGATCGTCAATGACATCTTCACCGAGTTGGAGCTAGACCCCGAAATGGAGACACCGGGGCGGGCCGTGGTCAGGTTCAAGGGCGAGGCCCTGGTAAAGGCGATGAACATGGCTCTCGACGCCGGCGACATGACAGCCGCCCAGCTGGTCGCGGCCGAGTGCGTCGTCGATGCCGAGATCAAGGACCACGCCAACTGGGAGTTGATCGGCGAGGTCGCCTCTGAGCTCAAAGGACCCCGGGCGCAGGTGCTCCAGGAGGCCTACGAGCAGGTCGAAGAGGAAGAGGACGAGCACCTGTACCACACCCAGGGCTGGGCCAGAGAGCTCTGGTTCGAGTCGCTGGGCATGACCGCAGTCCTTCCGCCCCCCGAGGAGCAGAAGAAGGTGAAGACCGCGATCGGTGCCGCCAGAGCCGAGCAGTCGAGGGAAGACTTCATCGACGGCTGAGACCGCGCCAGGGCCCGGCTCAAGGGCGAATCCTGACACAACAGTAAGAGTCGGACGGCTCCAGATGGGCGTGACGCCCGTCTGGGGCCGCTTCGAGCATTCCTTCGACCAAGCCCAGGTTCATATGGCACACGGTCTCTTGGTCTTGCTCCTTGAGAGCATGGAAAGGGCAGTTTCGGAAGCGGATCTCCCCCTCCTCCTCGACCGGCTCGTACCCGGTCACCTGCAGCGCTCGTCCCAGGCCTTCACTTGCCAGTTCCCGGCCCACCCGATTCGCCACCTCCGCCAAGTCCGAAAGCGCAACCCGATTCGAGGAGACCGCTTCGAGCAGGATCCGGGCGGCCAACGCGTAGCGGCGAGGGGGGAGACTGATCTCATGATCCCGCTCCGACCGCTTGTAGAGCTTGGCCGGCCGACCGGCACCGGGCCCGGTCCGCCCGCTGCGCCGTAGGAACTCGACTTCGACGAGCCCCTCCTCGGCGAGACGATCGAGGTGATAGGCCGCAGTCTGACGAGGGATCCCGACCGCATCGGCAGCTTCGTCGCGACCCACCGCCCGGGCCGAGGTCACGACGAACTCGTAGAGCTCCCGTCGGGTGGAGTCGGTCAGGGCGCCGATCGCCGCGAGGTCTCCGATGCCAAGCCGCTGGGGATCCATTGCCGACACTCTAAGACAGGGCTCGTTTGACACTACAACTCGACGCTCTTCGCTCCGGTGGTCGCCGCCTGGCTCGGTGTCATCATCGTCACCCTCGTCATCGAGGGCGGTTTCTAGGACATCGCTCTAAGCGACGTCGAACTTCTCCTCGGAGCGGTGACCCTTTGGAGTCTGGCCCGGGCCCACGCCTGACCGCCCGATTCCGGCTCAGCCCGCTCGCTGCAACTCGTCGACGAACTTGAGCGCCTCCCGGCGCACGTGATCGGCGAGCCGTGGATCGATGATGCTCTTGATCCGGGCGGCTTCGATGTCCCTCGCCGCCTGGGTCTTGAAGTCGAGGATGGCTTCAGCGGCGCTGAGCACGGCGCTGGTCTCCGGGTGCTCGGTGATGGCCCTGGCCACCGTCCCGGGCTCGGCGTTCAGTGCGGCGACTGCACCACCCATGCCGCCGCCCCCCAGCTTCTCGAAGACCTTGCCTGTCTTCGTTGCCCTCTCCACGAGCTCGACCTCATCGGGATCCAGCAGGTGGGCGATGAAGCGGGCATGCTCGTCCATGATGTTGTCCCAGAAGACGGCCACCTCCTCGCGGTCGAAGTCGGCATCGCCCGTGGATATCTGCTCCAAACGCCGGGACCATCGCTCTGCTTCGTGACGGGTGTGATCGAAGAAGAGCGGCCAGACGAGGCTCCGCAGGGTCCCGCTCTTCTGGGCATCACCCAGCGTCGCCTTCCACTCGATGAACGGCTTCATCTGCTCGATGACCTCGCGGGTGAATTGCTTCAGCTCGCCCCGCTCAGGCGGCGGGGTCGACGCTATGCGGTATGGACGCTGGAGAAGCCCTCGGCGAACGCCAGCGCCTCGGTGCGCTCCTTGTTCGCTACCTCCGGAGGCATGAGCAGGGCGAAGAACAGCCCATGCTCGGCCATGATGTCGGTGGCGAAACGGGCGTCGGCCCAGGCGTGTCTTGCCGGATCCCGGTCTTCGGTCCTCGGGAGAATGACCGGCTTCTCGAAGGGCTGTTCCAGCTCTCCACTCGGCTCGCGTGTGTGGATCACCATTTCGGGGGTGGGATGCATGTCGTGACCTCGTGTTCTTGCGACGCCTGAATGGTTCCGGACCGGGAAAGGGGACCGATCGATGTATTGGTGGTCTTCCTCCTCGCCGGAGTGAGAGATGCAGAGCCTTTCGATGCCCGCTTCTAAGACAAGGTCGAGTCAATCATAGAAGACTCTGTTCTGTCAAGACCTATTGGTGTTAGAAGGTCTGACCGAGTCTCAGCGCAGGGCGCGCATGTAGCCGTCGCGGGAGCCGAGGTAGATGACGCCCTTCCACACCACCGGTGTCGCCTCGAGACAGGATCCACCGAGGTGAAGCGACCACTCCATGACCGGAGAGCGCGGGTCATCGAGCGAGTAGGCCCGGACGTCGCCGAGACAGGTGGCGGTGACCAGGGTTCGGTCGACGATGACCGGGGAAGACCAGGAGTGGAACCCAACCTCGTCGTCCCAGATCAGGGACCCGTCCCCGGCGTCGACCGCGATCAGCGAGCCCTGATGGGTGTTGACATAGACCACCCCTTCGAACACCGCCGGGGTGGACCACGAGCCGGAGTCGGCACTCCCCGCGGTGAGGTCGAGACCCCAGATCCTGGGGTCCCCGTCGGTGTAGGGGTCGAGCTTGACCAGCTGCCCCACCTCCCGGTTCCGCTCGATCTCCCCGGCTCCCATCTGCGAGGGCTCGTGCTCGATCGCCACGTAGATCATTCCCTCGGCGTCGGCCACCATCGTTGCGTCGATGTCACCGCCGGCGTAGTAGTCGAACACGATCGGCGCTTCGCCCTCGCCCACGTTGGACACGTCCAGCCCCACGACCCGCCCGCCCGAGTTGGCGAAGTAGACCCTCTGGTCGAAGACCAGGACCGAGCTCTCGATCGAGACGTTGCGCCCGGAGTTGGACAGGAGCTCCTGGTTGTAGCCGGGCATCTGCACCAGCTTCACCGGGTCGACCACCACGTTGCCCTCGGCGTCGTAACCGCGGTTGAGCTGGACCGCGAAGAACCAGCCGTTCTCGCCTCCCTCGTACATGATGTCGTCGACGATGGCCGGGTTCGAGTCCCAGTCGTCGTTCCAGATCCCGTCGACCTCGTTGGCGTCCATCGACCAGAGCAGGGTGGGCTCCTCACGATCCAGGGCGAGGATCCGCAACTTGTTGTCCCTCGATCCGAAATAGAGCAGGGGGAACCCGTCGGGGTCGAGAGTGACCGAGCCCTTGATGATGTCGCCGGTCTGGAACTCGGGTCGGAGGTCCTCCCCGGTGGCCGCGTCGACAAAATGGACCGCCGAGTCGTAGGCGCCGAAGATCAGCTCGGTCACCCCGTCGGGACGCTCCCACAACACCGGCTGGCCGGTCCATCCCATCCCGCACCAGATCCTGGTCTCGCCACCTTCCGATGAGGGGCTGCACATCTGGGCGTCGGGGTAGCGCCAGGCCACCGTCGGGGAGTCGGGAACCGGTCCCACCCCGTGGAAGGTGCGGGTCGGGTTGCCCCGGAACATGGTCACACCCACGGTGGTCCCCCAGGGCCGGCCCACGGTGAACCCGGGCACGGTGCCCGGGTCACGGGTCTGGGGGGCGAGCGTGGTGCTGGTCGTGGAGGTGGGCGCGGTGGTGGTGGAGCCTGGTTCGGACACGGTGAGCGCAGGGGCGGTGGTAGGTGTGCTCGAGACGCCGGCAGCGTCCGTAGACGGCGGCGTCGCGCCCCGGGTGACCAGGAAGACGGCGAGGCCGAGCACGAACCCGGCGAGGACGATCAGGATCACCTGGCCCGCTCTCTCGTTCACTCTCGGATGTCTCCTAACCCGGTGGGGCGCAGCCGGCCTCTTCGGTGAGCACAGGATGGCCGTGTGACTCGATGTAGGCCGGTATCAAGCACGCTTCGATGACGCCGTCGGGCGACACCACCGCCCGGGCGACCGCGGTGGTGGCGCTCGGCACCGAGTTGTGGGGCCACACGAAGTTGCCCAGCGACCAGAAGACGGCTGCCCCGTCGATCATCTCCAGAGGCTGCATCCGGTGCGGGTGGTGGCCGAAGATGATGTCCGCCCCGGCGTCGATCATCGCCTCCGCCCGCTCGATGTCGTCCTGACGGGGTGTGGTGTCCAGCTCCATTCCCCAATGGACCGTGACCACCACCAGGTCGGCCACCTCGTCGGCTGCGACCACGGCTTCCACCATCGACGCGGTGTGGTCGCCACTTCTCATCCCGGGCGAGTCGGAGGTGGCGTACCACGACTCGTCGGGGGCCACGCCCCCGAACCCGACCACAGCCACCGTCCAGCCCTTGATCTCGAACAGCGCAGGTTCGCCTGCCTCGGCGACATCACGTCCCGCCCCGACCGGTCCGATCCCGGCCGAGATCAGGTTCTGCCGACCGTCGACCAATGCCTCCTTGCCGAAGTCCCCCGAGTGGTTGTTCCCCAGGTTGGCGACGTCGATGCCGTTCGCCTTCATCGAGGGGAGGGTCTCGGTGGGACATCGAAACACGAACGCCTTGTCCAGCGGCGATCCGATGTCGGAGGGAACACACTCCAGGTTGATCACGGTGAGATCGTCGTCGACGAACAGCCCGTCGAGACCGGACCAGGCGTGGTCCCATCCGTTGGCCGCCAGCGCCGGTATGTAATCGGGGTCGACAGCCACGTCACCGGTGCCGTGAATGACCAGATAGCCCTTCTCGGGCAGGGTGGTCGTCGTGGTGGGGACGACCGTGGTCGTGGTGATTGGAAGGGTGCTCGTGGTGGTTGGAAGGGTGCTCGTGGTGGTGGTGGTCGATGCGGCGACCGTTGCGGCTGCCGCCTCGGCCAGCTCATCACCGAGTCCGGAGAGGCCGAATGCGGTGGCACCGAGAAGGGCACCACCGAGGACGATCACGGAGAGCTTGAGAGAGCGGGACAAGACCTGGTCAGATTATGTTCCCGGGGCCAATAGTGAGGGTCAGCGGGTGGGAGGATCCGCCGCACCGGCGAGCGGGTTCTCAGAGGATCTGGCTGAGGAACAGCTTGGTCCGGTCCTCCTGGGGATTGGTGAAGAAATGCTCCGGGGTGCCCACTTCGACGATCTGACCGTCCGACATGAACACCACCCTGTTGGCCACAGCCCGGGCGAAGCCCATCTCATGGGTGACAACGATCATCGTCATCCCGCCCTGGGCCAACTCGACCATGACGTCGAGCACTTCCTTGATCATCTCGGGGTCGAGCGCGGAGGTCGGCTCGTCGAACAGCATCACCTTGGGCGGCATGGCCAGCGCCCGGGCGATGGCGACTCGCTGCTGCTGGCCCCCGGAGAGCTGACCGGGGTATTTCTGCGCCTGCTCGGGGATCTTGACCCGTTCCAGCATCTTCATGCCCAGCTCCTCCGCCTCCCGTTTCGGCAGCTGACGGACATGACGTGGAGCGAGTGTCACGTTGTCGAGCACGGTGATGTGGGGAAACAGGTTGAACTGCTGGAACACCATGCCCGTCTCCCGTCGCACCACCTGGATATTGCGGATGTCGTCGGAGAGCTCGACCCCGTCCACCACGATCCGGCCCCGGTCGTGTTTCTCCAGCCGATTGATGCAGCGGATCAGTGTGGACTTGCCCGATCCCGATGGTCCGATCACGACCACCACCTCCTGGAGCCCCACCCGCATGTTGATGTCGGACAGGGCCTGAAAGTCCCCGAAGTACTTGTCGACGTTCTCGAGGAGGATGATCGCCTCGCCCGTCGACTGGGTCGCGTCGGAAAACACATGCTGTTGCCCGGTCATCTCTCTCCCACTCCGAGTTTTCTCTCCAGACGACGCGCCTCGCGCGACATCGTGTACGAACCGACCCAAAA
Source organism: Acidimicrobiia bacterium (assembly GCA_035462285.1). GTDB lineage: Bacteria > Actinomycetota > Acidimicrobiia > Spongiisociales > ZC4RG35 > JARDZU01. The sequence goes on along the minus strand of DATHUL010000263.1, from coordinate 641 downwards.
GGCGAACCCGACGAAGGGCAATGTGACCAGGTGCAGGCCCTGGGCAAGGAAAGGGGCCTGGGCGTTGGCCGCCTGCGAGGCACCGAGGATGTCGATCATCCCGACGATGGTGACCAGGGTGGTGTCCTTGAACAGGCTGATGAACTGACCCACCATGGCCGGGATTGTGTTGCGCAACGCCTGCGGCAGCACGATGAGCCGCATGTTCTTCCATGGGGACAAGCCGACGGCCTGGGCCGCCTCCACCTGGCCCTTCGGTACGGACTGCAGACCGCCACGGACCACCTCGGCGATGTATGCCGACTCGAACAGGGTTATGGCGCTGAGGACCCGGGTCACGTTGCCGGGTCTGAGCCCGCTGGGCAGGAAGAACCCGATCACGAAGATCCCCATCAGGAGCAGCGTGATCAGGGGCACCCCCCGGATGAACTCGATGTAGGTCACCGAGGCGACCCGAAGCGCGGGCAAGCTGGACCTCCGGCCCAACGCCAGGAGCAGCCCGAGCGGGAAGGCGTGGGCGATGCCGGCCACGGTGAGGAACACATTGAGCTGCAACCCACCCCACTGATCCCATCCGATCCCGCCGCCGGAGAGAACCACGTAGATCGAGGCCAGGAGAGCCACGACCAGGGCAAGACCGA
>DATHUL010000262.1:0-3230 GCA_035462285.1 Acidimicrobiia bacterium | reverse complement strand
GTGGTTCACGACCACGGCATGGTCGGAGAGGGCATGCTCGATGGCGGAGACAACCGCGGCTGCGGCGGGAATGGTGCCTCCCTCGCCGGCGCCCTTGGCCCCGAGCGGGTTGGTCGGCGACGGCGTCTCGGTGTGGAGCTTGACCAGGGGCGGCATGTCGACCGCGGTGATGAGGCGATAGTCCATGAACGAGGTGGTCAGGGGCTGGCCCTCTTCGTTGAATTTGACCTCCTCCGTCAACGCATTGCCCAGGCCATGGGCCACCCCGCCGTCGATCTGGCCGTCGACGATCATCGGGTTGAGCAATGTCCCGCAGTCGTGGACGACGACGTAGTTGACCACCGTGACCAGGCCGGTCTCGGCATCGAGCTCGACCTCGGCGACGTGGGTCCCGAAGGTGTAGGCCAGCCCGTCGAAGGGGAGCACCCGCTCCACGGAGAGCCCGGGCCGCTGCTGTCCTTCCGGGAGTGACCCGCCGAACTTGGGCTGGAGCCCTGCCGCCAGCTCGCCGAGGGGGATCTCGGTCCCCGGCTGACCGACCACCATCGCCACCCCGTCGACCAGGACTATGTCCTCGGGCGAGGCCTCGAGACGGGCGGCGGTGAGTTGCCTGATCGTCTCGGCCAGGTCGCCGGCGGCGAGATGGACCACCGAGGCTGCGGTCTGCCCGGTCCGGCTGGCCACCGTGGCGATCCCGTGCCCGTAGCTGGCGGTGTCGCCGCCGCGCACCCGGACCCGGTCCGGGCTCACCCCGAGATGATCGGCGCAGATCTGGGCGAACACGGTGGCATGGCCCTGCCCTTGTGACCCGGCTCCGGTCTCGACCAGGACCTCACCGGTGGTCAGGACCTCCATCCGCACCCCTTCGTAGGGGCCGAGCCCGGTGTCCTCCACGTAGGAAGCGATCCCGTACCCGCGCAGCAGACCGTTGCGGGCCGAGTCCGCCTTGCGCTGCTCGAACCGGTCGACGTCGGCCGCGGCCAGCGCCGCTTCGAGCGCAGCCGGGTAGTCGCCTCCGTCGTATGTGACCTTGCGCCCGTCCGAGCCGGTTATGTCGACCTGATAGGGGAAGGCGTCGACCGGGACGTAGTTGCGTCGTCTCACCTCGGCCCGGTCCAACCCGAGCTCGCGGGCGATGGCATCGACCAGACGCTCCAGGGCGAAGGTGGCGTGGGGGCGACCCGCTCCCCGGATCGCCCCGGTGGGGGTGGCGTTGGTGAAGACGACATCGATGGCGGCGTCGAGAGCGGGGATGGCATAGGGGCCGGAGAGCAGCCGCAGGGTGGTCAGTGGGACCACGACACCGTAGGGGACGAAGGCTCCACAGTCGTGCACCAGCCGGGCTCGGAGTGCGAGGATCCGACCGGTGCCGTCGACCGCCGCCTCCAACCGGCCGCTCTGCCCCCGCTGCTGGTTGGTGGCGACGAAGTGCTCGCGCCGTCGCTCGGTCCACTTCACCGGGCGTCGCAGCTTCAGGGCCAGGGCGGCCACGACGTACTCCTCGGAGTAGATGGCGGCCTTCGGCCCGAACCCGCCGCCGACGTCGGGGGCCACCACCCTGAGCTCGTCCGGGGAGAGACCGAGGTAGGCGGCAAGATGGGAGCGCACCGCGTGTGGCGCCTGGGTCGAGGTCCAGACGGTGAGACGTCGATCGAGGTCGTCCCATGCCGCGAGCACGGCCCGGCCCTCCATGGAGGCGAGGGCGCCGCGATGCTGGTCGACCTCGACGGCGACGACACGGGCAGCTCCGGCGAATGCGGCTTCGACCTCTCCGAACCCGGCGTTGAGGGTGGCGACCAGGTTGGAGGTCGAGCCGTGGTGGGCGGGCGCCGACTCTGGGTGCAGGGCGGTGCGGTGATCGATCGCCACCGGGAGCGGCTGGTACTCGACCTGCACCGCTTCGGCGCAGTCCACCGCGGCGCCGGCGGTGCCGGCGACTACCACCGCCACCGGCTGACCCACGTAACAGACCTCGTCGAGGGCGAGGGGAGGGGCCTGGATCGACTGTGTGATCACCGGCGACGGGTACTGGTTGGGCATCGGCTCCTCCAGTCCCAGGTCGAGCCCGGTGTAGAGCTCGCCGCCGCATCCGGACTCCCGGTCGAGGGTGACCGACTCGATCAGTGCATGAGCCTCGACGCTGCGGACGAAAACGGCGTGGACCATCCCCTCCATCGCGATGTCGTCGACGTAGCGGCCCCGACCTGTGATCAGCCGGGGGTCTTCGAGACGTCGCAGTGGGCGCCCGATCACCGTTCCAGGCCCCCGAGCTCCTCGAGGTAGCGGCAGAGGGCGGCGGCATCGAGATCGCCCAGCCCCGCCGCGCTCGACTGGCGGTAGATCGGGACCGCGGCGTCGAGCAGCGGGGTCGGGGCCCCGACCGATCTGGCGTAGTCCCGGATCAGGGTCGAGTCCTTGAGCAGGATGTCGAGGCGGGCCGCCGCCGGGTAGTCGTCGGCGACCATCATCGGTCCCCGGATCTCGAAGATCTTGGAGGAGCCGACCCCGTCCTCCATCACTTCCTGGACCCGGGCCGGGTCGAGACCGGCGGCGATGCCGAGCACGTGTGCCTCGGCCGCGGCGAGCCCGTGCACCGCCACCAGGAGATTGGCGATGTACTTCATCTTCGAGCCGTTGCCGAACTCACCCAGGTAGTGGGTGGAGCGGCCGATGGCATCGAACACGGGGCGGGCCCGGTCGAAGCCTTCCCTGCTCCCCGAGGCGAACACGACCAGGGTGGCGTCGGCGGCCTGGAGCCCGGTGCCGGACAGGGGCGTGTCGAGCAGATCAACCCGGGCCGCAGCGAGGACGTCGCGGGCGTCGAGCTTCGCCTGGAGGGGGAAGGTGCCCATCTCCAGGCAGACCAGTCCCGGCTCGGCACTCTCCCCGATCTCACCGGCCACCGCGGCCAGCGCCGCCACCGTGGGCAGGGAGAGGAGGATCACCTCCACCGCGCCCGCCACTACCTCACCGGCGCTCGATGCTGGCTCGCCACCCATCTCACCGAAGGCGGCGCGCTTGTCCTGGTCGATGTCGAATCCGAGCACCCGGTGCCCGGCGGCGAGCAGGTTCCGCCCCATTGCCGAGCCCATCACCCCGAGTCCGACCACACCGATCCGCTCAGACATCGTCATCTCCATTCAGGGACAGCGTGGCGACAAGGCCGGAGCTCCCGTCGACGGCCATTATGTGCTCTCCCCCTGGGAGCTCGACCCCGGCGACGGCGGGGA
>DATHUL010000261.1:0-5168 GCA_035462285.1 Acidimicrobiia bacterium | reverse complement strand
GAAGAAGACGTTTTCGGAGGAGACCAGTTCGTTGGTGGTGAGCACCTGGCCCAGGTCGAGACCCTGTTCGGTTGCGAGTCGCCGCTCGTCGTCGTCCCGGGGCCACAGCTTGCACTGGATCTCGCCGCCCATGCACTTGAGCGCCGCGGCCGCGATTACCGCCTCGGGGGAGCCGCCGATGCCGAGCAGGATGTCTGCGGCCGTCTCGTCCTGGGCGGTGGCGATGGCCCCGGCCACGTCACCGTCCCCGATCAGGGAGATGCGCGCCCCGGCCTGACGGACCCCGTCTATGTAACCCTGGTTCCGCTCCCGGTCCAGGATGAGCACCCGCAGATCGTTGACATCTTTGCGCTTGGCCTTGGCCACCTGACGCAGGTTGTGCTCGATCGGCGCCTCCAACTCGATGACCCCGGCGGCCTCGGGCCCGACCGCGATCTTGTCCATGTAGACGAGCGAGCCGGGGGCGTACATCGAGCCACGCCCTTCCGCCAATGCGATCACCGCGATCGCACCCGGCATTCCCGAAGCGGTGAGCGTGGTCCCGTCTACCGGGTCGACCGCCACGTCCACCACCATGCCCCGACCCGAGCCGACCCGCTCCCCGTTGTACAGCATCGGCGCCGAGTCCTTCTCTCCTTCCCCGATCACGACCAGACCGTCGATGTCGAGGGTGGCGAGATGGAGACGCATCCCGTCGACCGCAGCCTGATCGGCCGCCTCCTTGTCCCCCCGGCCCAGCCAGCGAGCCGCACCCATCGCCGCGGTCTCGGTGACACGAACCAGGTCGAGACCGAGGGTCCTCTCCACCGGCTCGACCACCATCACGTCACCTTGACGATGATGGCGTCGCCCTGCCCCCCACCGCCGCACAGGGTGGCCGCCCCGATCCCGCCGCCGCGGGCCCGGAGGGCGTTGACCAGGGTGACCACCAGTCTCGCTCCGGTGGCCCCGAGCGGGTGGCCGAGGGCGACGGCGCCGCCGTGGACGTTGACCTTGCTCTCCGCGATGTCGAGCATCCGGGCAGACCAGAGGGCGACCGCGGCGAACGCCTCGTTGATCTCGACCAGGTCGAGGTCGCCCGGCTCGAGACCGGCCTTCTTCAGGGCGACGGAAAGCGCCTCGGCAGGTCTCTCGTGCAAGGTTGCGTCCCCCCCGCCGATCTGACCGTAGGCGAGGATCTCGGCGACGATCGGGGCCCCGGATGCCTCGGCGGCGTCACGATCGGCCACCATCACCGCTGCCGCCCCGTCCGAGATCTGGGAGGCGTTCCCGGCGGTGATGGTGCCGTTGCCGACGAAGGCGGGCGGCAGGGCGCCGAGCGACTCGGCGGTCGATCCGGGCCGGATCCCGTCGTCCCGGTCGACGAGGACCGCCTCGCCCTTGGGCCGGGGGACCGGCACCGGGACGATCTCCCCGGCGAACCCGCCATTGGCCGATGCCTCCTCGGCGCGCTGGTGGCTCCGTGCCGCCCACTCGTCCTGCTCGGCGCGGCCGATGCCGAGCCGCTGGTTCTTGTGGTCGGAGGATTCGCCCATGGTGCACTGGTCGAAGGCACAGAACAGACCGTCGTGCTGCATCACGTCGACCATCTCGGCATCGCCGATCCGCACTCCCCATCGCAGCTCCCGGACCAGGTGGGGGGCGTTGGACATGCTCTCCATGCCACCGGTCATCACGAACTTGGCGTCCCCGGCCCGGATCCCGCGCTCGGCCAGCCCGATGGCCGACATGCCGGAGAGGCAGACCTTGTTGATCGTCACCGAAGGGACGCTCATGGGCAGCCCGCCCCTCACCGCGGCCTGACGGGCAGTGATCTGACCCTCCCCGGCCTGGAGCACGTGGCCGAACAGGACTTCGTCCACCGCGCCCGGGTCGATCTCGCTCCGCACCAGTGCGGCGGCGATGGCGGCGCCACCCAGCTCGACTGCCCGGAGCGGGGCCAGCGAGCCGTTGTACTTGCCGATCGGGGTCCGGGCGATCCCGGTGATCACTGGGTTGCTCACACAAGACCTCCTCCGACTGGATGCTACCGGCCCGGGCCAATAGCCTCCCGATCGTGAAACTGCTCAATCTGGACCACGTCGGCATCGCGGTGCGCAACCTGGATCATGCGCTCGACAGCTATCGGGAGCGGTATCGGGTCGAGCCTCTGTATCGGGAGACGGTGGAGAGCCAGGGGGTGGAGGAGGCGATGATCCCTGTCGGCGGCTCCTTCGTCCAGCTGCTCCAACCACTGGCCGGGGACACCCCGGTCGGTCGCTTCCTGGAGACCCGGGGCGAAGGGCTCCATCACATCGCCTTCGTCGTCTCCTCGATCGACGACGCCCTCGACCACCTTCGGGAGGAGGGGGCCCGCCTGATCGACCAGACCGCACGTCCCGGCGGGCGAGGAACCCGTATCGCCTTCGTCCACCCGGCCGACCTGGCTGGTACCTTGATCGAGCTCGTGGAATTGCCGAATGATTGAAGGTGTGGAGATCAGAGGCGGGGCCGGGGAGTTCGAGGCGGCCGTGATCGCGGTCGTCCTCGACCGGATCGCCGAAGAGGAGAGAGTGGCTCGCCAGGGCCCCCGTCGAGACTCGCGTGCCCTGCCCCCCTGGATGCTGGCCGGTCGTCCCGAGGAGCCCAACATGCCCCGGGAGCTGCTCAGACCGATCTGACCGCAGATCAGCCTCGTCGCAACAGGTCGCGCAGTTCGGGGGCGCGGAGCAGGTAGGCCACTCCGAGGAAGGCGGCCACAGTGGTCAGCCCGCCGAGGGAGGCGGCGGCCAGACCTTCCAGGACCGACATTTCATCCTGGTCGAACAGCACGCTGACCAGGGGATACGACACCAGGGCGGCGACACCGGCCGCCACCAGTCCGCGCAGCAACGAGGGGACCAGCGCCCGCACCGGCGCCCATCCCGCTTCCATGCCCCAGGCGACGAGAAGGGCGAGGGCATAGGCGGTCATGACCAGGGTGGAGGCGAGGGCGAAGCCTTCCACTCCCATGACCTGGTAGAGACCGAACCAGACCGGGATGGCGACCAGCGTCCCGGCGGTGCCGATCAGCACCACCCGCCACATCAGCCGCTTGGCGTAGAAGTGCCGGGAGAGGATTTGGTGCAGACCCCAGGCCGGGATGGAGAAGGCGTAGATGACGAGTAGACCGGACACGATCATCGAGTCGTCCCTGGTGAACTCCCCGTGCTGGTAGAGGAGCCGGACCATGGGGCGGGCGAGGACGACCAGGGCGGCGGTGGCGGCGGCAGCCACGAACACGGTGTTGCGCGCCGCCCGCCCGGTGGCCCGGATCAGACCCTCCTCGTCGTCGCCGGCGGCGAGACGGGCGAGGAAGGGGAAGGCGGCGACTCCGGCGGCCTGGGCGATCACCCCGATCGGGACCATCCCCAGTTGCCTGGCGAAGCTGAGTGCGGCGGTGGCGCCTTCCTCCACCTGACCGAACCAGCGGACGAACTGCTCGTCCAGCACCGCCACCGATTGCCCCAGCATGAGGGGAAGGGCGAGGGTCAGGTACTCCCGCACCGACGACTCGTCCCGGGGGACCACGGTGAGCCAGGTCCCGGTCGATCGTGCCCCGACCCATTGCAGGGCGAAGTTGCCCAGTGCCGACCCGATCACCGCCCCCCAGAGGAACCCCTCCGGTCCCGCCTCCCCGGCGACGGCCCCGATCAGGCCACCGACGATGATCCCGAGGTTGTAGACGATGGGGGCCAGGGCGGGGAGCAGAAACCGGCGATGGGTGTACTGCACCGCCATGAGCAGCGCTCCCATCACCAGGAACACCTGGGCGGGGAGCACCAGACGGGTCAGGGACACCAGACGGTCCGGGTCGGGCACCTCGGGGAAGATCAGCGAGACCAGGGGGTCGGCTGCCAGCCACATGAGCGCGGTGAGCCCGACGATGGCCACACCCACGAACCGGAACACCGAGGTGAAAGCCCGGCTCGCCGCCTCCTGGTCGTCCCGGGCCAGATGCCGGCTCAGGATCGGGATCAGCGTGATGGTGAGATAGGCCCCGGCGAGGAGGTAGTTGAGCAGGTCGGGGATGAGGAAGGCCTGCCGGTAGAGATCGCCTTCTTCGTCGATCCCGATCAGGGTGGCCAGGATCGACTCCCGTCCCAGGCCGAGGAGCCGGGAGAAGAGGATGCTGGCGCCGACCACACCGGCCGCCGCACCCATCTTCAGGGGACGGCTCAACCCGTTCCCCGCCGTGCCCGGAGCTCGTCCACGACCGTCTCCCTCACGACGAGATCGCCGTAACCGGTGCCCAGTTCCAGACCGGGCTTGTAGCGCCCGTGATAGTCGCTGCCGCCCGAGGCGACCAGTCCGAAGCGACGAGCCAGATCGGCATACCCCTCCCGCTCGTGACGGCGATACCCGGCGCAGGCCGCCTCCAGCCCGACCAGCCCGGCGCGACGGAGTCGGTCGAGGAGGTCGGCCATCTCCTCGGCCCGGTTGATCCCGAGGGTGTGGGGGTGGGCCAGGACCGGGACTCCTCCCGAGTCGATGGCGAGGCCGATCGCCTCCTCGGGGGAGAGACGGGGCCGGCCGGCATAGGCGGGACGGCCCGCCCCGAGCCAGAGATCGAACGCCTCGGCGACCGATTCCACGTAGCCCTTCCGCATCATCACCGCCGCGATGTGGGGACGCCCCACCGATCCCGCGCCTGCCTCCTCCATCACTTCGTCGATGCTCACCGGCATCCCCAGCTCGTCGAGCAACGTGACGATGGCGAGGTTTCGGGCGTGGCGACCATGCTGAAGGGAGGCGAGTCGGTCCTGCAGTGGCCCCGGCCCCGGCTCGAGCCAGAGCACGACCAGATGCATCGCCCCGTTGTGATCGAGGGACAGCTCGGTGCCCGGGATCAGCTCCAGGTCGGCGGTCGACGCCGCCGTCTCCGCCTCGGCGACGCCCTCCAGGGTGTCGTGGTCGGTGAGGGCCAGGGCGGTCAGACCCAGCGCCGATGCCTTCTCGACGAGGGCAGTCGGTCCCTCCGACCCGTCGGAGGCGGTGGAATGGGTGTGGAGGTCGACGGCCATGGGGTTCCTAGGTCACGATGATGCCGTGACCCACCGTCAGGAACCGGTCACATCGACCGTGACCCTCTCGATGTACACCGTTTCCCGGGGAAGACTCCGCTCCCTCGACCCAGGCTGGACGATCGT
>DATHUL010000260.1:0-4064 GCA_035462285.1 Acidimicrobiia bacterium | reverse complement strand
CGTGATCGGGGGGTTCGGCGGTTTTGCGGCCGGGGTCACCATCCCTCCCGGCTATCGCGAGCCAGTGCTGATGATGTCGACCGACGGGGTGGGCACCAAGTTGGAGCTGGCCCGCCTCGCCGGGCGCTGGGACGGGGTCGGACACGATCTGGTGGCAATGTGCGTGGACGACCTGGCTGCGGTCGGAGCGATGCCGCTCGGCTTCGTCGACTACCTGGCGGTGGGCGCACTACACCCGGAGCGTGATCGGGCCATCGTCGCATCGGTGGCCGCCGCCTGTCTCGCGGCGGGATGCCCCCTCCTCGGCGGCGAGACGGCCGAACATCCAGGCGTGATGGCCGTCGATGCGGTGGATCTGGCCGGTGCGGTGATGGGAGTGGTGGAGCGAGGATCCGAGCTTGGCCCGCACCGGGTGAACGACGGGGACGTGGTCATCGGCCTCGCCTCGCCCAACCTCCGCTCCAACGGATTCTCACTCATCCGGTCCGTCTTCGCTGACGACCTCCCGCCTCATCTCGACCGACTGCTCGAGCCGTCGGTCATCTACGCCCCCGATGTCCTGAGGGCGGTGGAGGGTGGGGGCGTGCACGCCGCCGCTCACATCACCGGGGGGGGTCTGGAGGGGAACCTGAAGCGGGTGCTGCCACCCGGGCTCTCGGCCGGTGTCGACACCACCACCTGGGAGCGACCGTCGGTCTTCGATCTGGTCGCCGGGCGCGGGGTGGCACGGGAGGTGATGTTCTCCACGTTCAACATGGGGATCGGTTTCTGCCTGGTGGTCGACTCCGGCTCGGTGAAGGCGGCGACCGAAGCGACATCGGCCCATCGGCCGCGGATCATCGGCGAGATCGTCCCCGGCGAGGGAGTGGTGATGAGTTGAGATTCGACCAGGACTCGGCGGTGGTGGTTGCCGAACTGGGCAACTGGAAGGCCGAGGTCCAGCCGAGGTGGGACATCTTCGGTGTCGCCAACGGCGGCTACCTGATGGCGATCGCGGCCCGCGCCATGTCCGAGGCGGCAGGCGGGAGGACGCCGGTCAGCGTCACCGCACATTTCATCAGGCCGGTCTCTGCCGGGCCGATCGAGATCTCGGTGGAAACCGTCAAGACCGGGCGCACCTTCTCCACGATGAGCGGGAGGGTGTCCGCCGAGAGCGACTCGATGACCCTGCTCGGCAGCTTCGCCGAGCCCGGGCTGGTCGGGGACGGGACGCTCTACGTCGACGCCTCACCGCCCGACTTGCCACCACCCGAGCAATGCCCCCGTGCTCAGCCCTCCGAGGACGGACCGCTTCCTCCGCCGATGATGGCCCACTTCGAGGAGCGGATCCATCCCGAGGATGCCGGCCCACTCCAGGGGAATCCGACCGGCAAGGCCGTGATGCGGGGATGGTTCCGACTCCACGATCAGGAGCCGATGGATCCCTTCACCCTGCTCATGATCGCCGATGCCTTCCCCCCGGCGGTGTTCAACGCCCAGCTTCCCCTGGCCTGGACCCCCACCCTGGAGATGACCACGCATATCAGGGGGACACCGGCCCCTGGTTGGCTTCGCTGCCGGTTCGCCACCCGTTTCGTCTCCGCCGGTCTCCTCGAAGAGGACGGTGAGATCTGGGACGAGACAGGTCGTCTCGTCGCCCTCTCCCGCCAGCTAGCCCTCGTCCCCCGCTGACACCGCCTCCAACTCCTGCAACAGGGCTTCCTTCCTGGGCGCATCCAGGAACGAAGCCACGATCGAGTTGCGGGCCAACATGGTGATCGTCGCATCGTCGAAGTCGAGCGATTGCTGCACTCCCCGGTAGTTGTCGGCGACATACCCCCCGAAGTAGGCCGGGTCGTCGGAGTGGACCGATACGAGCAGCCCCCCCTCGATCATCGCCGGGAGAGGGTGCCCGGACAGTTGGTCGACCACCCGGAGGGCGACATTCGACAAGGGGCACACGGTGAGCGGTATCGCCTCCCGACGGAGACGAGCCACCAGGTCAGGGTCCTCCAGGCTCCTCACCCCGTGGTCGATTCGCTCCGCTCCGAGCACGTCGATGGCGGAAGCGACGTATGCGGGCGGGCCCTCCTCCCCGGCGTGGGCCACGGCGCGCAGACCCAGCTCCCGGGCCCGGGCGAAGGCCGCCTCGAAGAGCTCCGGGGGCCGACCCCGCTCCGACGAGTCGATGCCGACCCCGATCACGTCTTCGAGGAAGGGCTCGGCCTCCTCGATGGTCGCCAGCGCCTCCTCGCCGGAGAGATGGCGGAGGAAGCAGAGGATGAGATCGGCGCTGATCCCGAGCCGGCGCCTCCCGTCGGAGATCGCATCCTGGAACCCCCTCATGAACACTTCGAAGCCGACGCCCCGCCCGGTGTGCGATTGCGGGTCGAAGAAGATCTCGGCGTGACGGACACCGTCCGCCGCCGCCCGGTCGAGGTAGGCGCTCATCAGGTCGTAGAAGTCGTCGGGGGTGCGCAGCACCTCGCCGCCCTGGTAGTAGATGTCGAGAAACGACTGGAGATCGGTGAACCGGTAGGCGGCATGCACCTGGTCGACGTCCTCGAAGGGGAGGATGAGGCCGTTTCGAGTGGCGAGATGGAACATCATCTCCGGCTCCAGGGTGCCCTCGATGTGCACATGGAGCTCGGTCTTGGGCAGACGGGTGATCAGGTCCGTCATGGCAGAGCGATGTCCTGGGGTCGAACCGGCACGCGATTCAGCTCCTTTCCCGAGGCGGCCCGGATCGCGGCCACCACCGCCGCCGTGGAGGAGATGGTCGGTGGCTCGCCCACACCCTTGGCCCCGTACGGGCCCCACGAACCGGGTCGCTCGATCAGAAGCGCCTCGACCTCGGGTGCGTCGAGGATGGTGGGGAGCAGATAGTCGGTGAAAGTGGCGTTCAGCATCACGCCATCCTTCAACACCAGCTCCTCCATGACGGCGAGACCGACACCCTGGAGGATGCCACCCTCGATCTGGCCCCGGACCGAGGCGGGGTTCAGGGCGAGCCCGACGTCTTGGGCGGTGTCCACCCGGATCACCTTGACCAGGCCCAACTCGACATCGACATCGACCACCGCCCGGTGACCGGCCACCGCGAAGTCGGCATGGATCACGCCCTGACCGTTCTCATCGGGCCCGGTGGTGGGCGGGTGGCGGAAGGTCACCGTCTCGGCCCAGTCCTCGTCGGCCAGCGACGACCAGGGCACCAGCAGGCTCTCCCCCCGCCATACCCCTTCGTCGTCGAGATCGTCACCCTCGTGCCGGTCCAGGATCCGCCGGCGGAGACGAGTCGCCGCCTCCAGCGTCGCTCCTCCGGAGACCTGGGACTGCCGCGAGGCCGAGGTCGATCCGGCCGAGTCGATCCTCGAGGTGTCGACGTGGACGACCTCGACCCGGCTGATGCCGAGGGCGCTTCGGGCAATCTGGGCGAGGACGGTGACCAGGCCCTGCCCCACCTCGATGGCGGCCGTCTCCACGAGTGCCCCGTCCCCACCGAGCCGGACCCTGGCCTGGGCGTAGTCGTCGGAGCCCTCGGAGAACCCGAGGTTCTTGATGCCGAAGGCGTAGCCGACACCTCGTATCACCTGACCCGGCTCGGTAGTCAGCCCCGAGCCGCCGGGGAGGGAGCTGTGATCGGGGCCCGGATCTGCCTCGGGCAGGGGCATGGCTCGAAGACTCCTGATCACCTCGACGGTGGGGAGCGGGGTCTCGATCACCTGACCGGTGGTCGGCATCGGATCCCCGGTGCCCAGGGCGTTCAGCTCTCTGAGGTCGAGCGGGTCCATGCCGAGGACGGCGGCGAGCCGGTCCATCTGCGTCTCGTAGGCGAAGCAGACCTGGACCGCCCCGAACCCCCGCATCGCCCCGCATGGCGGGTTGTTGGTGCGGGTGCCGACCCCGTCCACCGCCACCGAGTCGCACCGGTAGGGGCCGACCGCGAAATAGCAGGCGTTGGCCAGGACGGCCGATGTGGTCGAGGCATACGCCCCTCCGTCGATCAGCACCTCCGCCTCGACCCTGACCAGACGACCGTCGGGGTCCGACTCGTGGCGGTATCTGAGCCAGGCCGGGTGACGGTG
>DATHUL010000259.1:0-15493 GCA_035462285.1 Acidimicrobiia bacterium | reverse complement strand
GGTAGGCGAGGCGGTCCAGGACAAGAAGTCGATCGACTCGGCCATGGACGAGCTGACCCTGATCACCGGCCAGAAGCCGAAGCTGAATCGCTCCCGCAAGTCGATCGCCAACTTCAAGGTGCGCGAGGGGATGCCCGTCGGTGTCTCGGTGACAATGCGTGGAGCGCGGATGTGGGAGTTCTTCGACCGCCTTCTTGCCATCGCCATCCCTCGGGTGCGTGACTTTCGCGGGCTCAATCCGAGGTCGTTCGACGGCCGGGGCAACTACAGCTTCGGTGTCACCGAGCAGCTCATCTTCCCCGAGATCGACTTCGATCAGGTCACGTCGACCAGGGGCATGGACATAACGATTTGCACGACAGCGACCAACGACGAGCACGCCAGAGCTTTGCTCGAGGCCTTCGGTTTCCCTTTCCGCAAGGCACCGACCGGGGTCTGAGGAGGATTCATGGCTAAGAAATCACTGGTGGCCAAGGCCAATCGAAAGCCGAAGTTCAAGGTGCGCGGCTACAACCGCTGCCAGCGCTGCGGTCGTCCCCGCGCCTACCTGCGCGACTTCGGCATGTGCCGCATCTGCGTGCGCGAGCTCGCCTCGCGCGGCGAGCTGCCCGGGGTCAAGAAGGCGTCCTGGTAATGGTCACCGATCCGATCGCCGACATGCTCACCCGGATCCGCAATGCGATTGCGGTCGGGCACGAACGTGTGGTCATGCCCTCGTCGAAGATGAAGGTCGGGATCGCCCGTATCCTGGTCGACGAAGGGTTCATCGACCGGTTCGACGTCAAGGCCGACGGCGCGCTGGCCGAGCTCGAGCTGGTCCTCCGTTACGGCCAACGGCGTCAGCCCGCCATCGAGGGGATCAAGCGGATCTCCAAGCCGGGTCACCGCGTCTATCGCGGCGCCTCCGAGCTGCCCCGGGTCCAGGGAGGGCTCGGTGTGGCGGTGGTGTCCACCAGTCAGGGACTCCTTCCCGATCGGGAGGCCCGTCGCCGGCGTCTCGGCGGCGAGGTCGTATGCGAGGTGTGGTGAGATGAGTCGTATCGGAAAGGCGCCGGTGACGGTCCCCTCGGGCGTCGACGTGAAGGTCGACGGGCTCCGGGTGACGGTCAAGGGCTCGAAGGGCGAGCTGTCACGCGAGTTCACCGACCGAGTCAACTTCTCCATCGACGACGGTGTGGTCACGGTCGCCCGGGCAGACGACACCCGGGAGTCGAGGGCGCTGCACGGGCTGAGCCGGGCGCTCCTCGCCAACATGGTCGAGGGCGTCTCCGATGGCTTCAGCAAGGTGCTCGAGATCCACGGTGTCGGCTACCGGGCCACGCTCAAGGGGAACGACGTCGAGTTGCTGGTCGGGTTCAGCCACCCGGTCGAGGTGAAGGCCCCGGAGGGGATCACCCTGGAGGTACCGGAGCCGGCCCGCATCGTCGTCTCCGGGATCGACAAGGAGCAGGTGGGCCAGGTAGCCGCCGACATCCGGAAGATCCGCCCCCCCGAGCCGTACAAGGGCAAGGGGATCAGGTACGCCGGCGAGTACGTGCGGCGCAAGGCGGGGAAGGCAGGCAAGTGATGAGAGGCACCCGACAAGACGCACGGAGCCGTCGTCACACCCGGGTCCGGAAGCAGGTCCACGGCACCGGGGAGCGCCCCCGGCTGGCGGTGTACCGAAGCAACAAGTACATCTACGCACAGGTGATCGACGACGTCGAAGGCCGCACCCTGGCCGCAGCCTCGTCCCAGGAGACAGACCTCCGCTCGGAGAACCTCAACCTGGCCGCCGCGGCCAAGGTGGGCGAGGCGATCGCCTCCCGGGCCAAGGACGCCGGGGTGACCTCGGTGGTGTTCGACCGGGGCGGATACAAGTTCCACGGCAAGGTGAAGGCCCTGGCCGATGCAGCCCGCGAAGCGGGATTGGAGTTCTAGACATCATGGCCCAGGATCAACAGAACCAGTTCGACGAGCGTGTCATCCAGATCAACCGGGTGGCCAAGGTGGTCAAGGGCGGGCGCCGCTTCAGCTTCACCGCCCTGGTGGTGGTGGGAGACGGAGCGGGCAGGGTCGGCATCGGCTACGGCAAGGCCAAGGAGGTCCCGGCCGCCATCCAGAAGGGCATGGAGACGGCGCGTCGGGGCATGGTGGTGATCCCTATGGCCGGCCAGACCGTGATCCACCAGGCCACCGGGATCCACGGCGCCTCCCGGGTCCTGATCAAGCCGGCCGCGCCCGGCACCGGGGTCATCGCCGGCGGGGCCGTTCGCCAGATCCTGGAGGCGGCCGGGATCAAGGACGCACTGGCCAAGTCGCTCGGCTCCCCGACCCATCTCAACGTGGCCAAGGCCGCCATGAACGCCCTGACCGGTCAGCGTCGCCCCGACGAGGTGGCCAAGCTCCGGGGCAAGCAGGCCGAGGACTTCACCCCTCCGGGGCTGCTCGCCGCCTACCGGGGGACCGAGTCGGTGCGAGCCCACTCGAAGGGGAACTGAGATGGCCGACAAGAAGTTGAAGGTGACTCTGAAGAGGTCCGTGATCGGCGAGAAGCCCAAGACCAGGGCCACCGTCGAGTCGCTCGGTTTGCGCAAGCTGCACCAGACCAGGGAGCACGCCGACTCGCCCGCCCTGCGCGGGATGCTGCACAAGGTCCGGCACCTGGTCGAAGTCGAGGAGCCCTGATGGCCGAAGAGAAGAAGGAACAGCTCAAGCTCCACCATCTCCAGCCCGCTCCCGGGTCGAAGAAGGAGCGGATCCGGGTCGGTCGGGGCGAGGGTGGCCGCCGGGGGAAGACCGCCGGTCGCGGCACCAAGGGCCTCAAGGCTCGCAACACGCTGCGTCCCGGGTTCGAGGGTGGGCAGACCCCGCTCTCGATGCGGATCCCCAAGCTTCCCGGGTTCAACAACCCGAACAAGGAGGAGTTCGCCATCGTCAACCTGGCCGCCCTCGACGTCTTCGACAAGGGCGCCGAGGTGACGCCGGAGACACTGCGCAGCCGTGGCCTGATCCGGCATCGCGGTCGGGTCAAGGTGCTGGCCCAAGGCGATGTCACCAAGGCATTGACGGTGAAGGCTCATGCCTTCTCGGCGGCGGCCAAAGCAAAGATCGAAGAGGCGGGCGGATCAGTCGAGGTGATCGATTGAGCTACGAGCTACGAACTACGAGCTACGAGCCAGAGTGCGTTCTGGCTCATTGCTCGTTGCTCATTGCCCGTTGCATTCTGACGCGAGACGAGTGAGCCCGTAGAGATGCTGTCGATCTACCGCAACATGTTCAAGATCCCGGATCTTCGGGTGAAGATCCTGTTCACCCTGGCCATTTTCGGGGTCTATCGGTTCGGGGCCACGGTCCCGGTGCCCGGCATCGATCTGGAGGCGGTCGAGCTGTTCCAGGCCCAGCAGCAGGCGGGCGGGATCTACGGTCTGCTCAATCTGTTCTCCGGCGGCGCCCTCGAGTCGTTCTCGGTGTTCGCCCTCGGGATCATCCCCTACATCACCGCCTCGATCATCATGCAGCTGCTCACGGTGGTCATCCCCAAACTGCAGGCACTCCAGGACGAGGGCGAGTCGGGGCGGAAGGTGATCACCCAGTGGACCCGCTACATGACCGTGGTGCTGGCCCTGATCCAATCGACCGGGTTCACCTATCTCTTCCACGTCGGCCGGTTCACCGGTGGCATCGACCTGATCCCCAACTACACGCCGGGCCGGGTCATCCTCATCGTCCTCACCATGACCGCCGGCACTGCCATGGTGATGTGGCTCGGTGAGCTGATCACCCAGCGCGGGGTCGGCAACGGGATGTCGCTGATCATCTTCGTGTCCATCCTCAGCCAGTTCCCCTTCGTCTTCGGTCAGATCTGGCAGCAGACGGTCCGGGCCGGGCTCCCGGTCAGGTTCGCGGTGATCGTGGCCATCTTCCTGGTGATGATCGTGGCAATCATCTACGTCGACCAGGCCCAGCGCCGCATCCCGATCCAGTTCGCCAAGCGGGTACGGGGACGCCGCGTGATGGGGGGACAGTCGACCTACATCCCACTCAAGGTCAACACCGCAGGGGTGATCCCGGTCATCTTCGCCACCTCGGTGCTATTGATCCCCTCCCTGATCATCACCGCCATCCCCTCCGACGCCGCCTGGATCCAGAGCGTCTATCGCTGGATCGACCAGAACCTGGGCGGGGCGACGGCAACCGGGGTGAGCTGGTGGTACATCCTGATCCTGTTCAGCCTGATCATCTTCTTCACCTACTTCTACACCGCCATTCAGTTCGACCCGGAGAAGCAGGCGGAGATGATCCAGCGTCAGGGTGGGTTCGTGCCCGGGGTCCGGCCGGGACGTCAGACCGCCCGTCACCTCGCTTTCATCCTCAATCGGATCACCCTGCCCGGTTCGATCTTCCTGGCCACGATCGCCATCCTCCCCGCCATCGCCGGTGCGGTGTGGGGGATCAACATCGCCTTCTCCGGTGTCTCCATCCTGATCGTGGTCGGCGTCGCCCTGGAGACGATGAAGCAGATCGAGAGCCAGCTCACAATGCGCAACTACGAGGGGATCCTGACGTGAGCGGCCACTTTGAAGCCGCGACGAGCTACGAGCTACGAGCTACGAGAAAGAACTCCGCTCTGGCTCGTTGCCCGTTGCCCGTTGCTCGTAGCTTCGGGAGCTTCACGCAGTGAAGCTCCTTTTCGTCGGTCCTCCCGGTGCGGGCAAGGGCACCCAGGCCGCCCGTGTCGCCGCACGTCTCGGCATTCCCCACATCTCCACCGGGGACATGTTCCGTGACCACGTGGCGCGGGGGACCGATCTCGGCCGGCGGGTCGACTCGATCATGAAGGCCGGGGAGTATGTCCCCGACGAGATCACCGTCGAGATGCTCGGGGAGAGGGTGGCCGAGCCGGACGCCAAGGACGGATTCATCCTCGACGGGTTTCCCCGCACCGAGGGTCAGGCCGAAGCTCTCGACGGTCTGATCGGGAGACACAGCCTCGACACCGTGGTCGTGTTCGAGGTTGACGAGGACGCTCTGGTCAAACGGCTCCTCGACCGGGGCCGGGTCGACGACACCGAGGAGACGATCCGCACCCGGTTCAAGGTGTACCAGGAGCAGACCGCTCCCCTCCTCGACCTCTACAACTCCCGGGGCATCGTCGTCACCGTCGACGGGATCGGCGAAGTAGAAGAGGTCACCGACCGGATCCTCTCCGTCCTGGACACCGACAGCCGGCTACCGACGACAGCGAGCCCGGACGGCTCGTCATGATCACCATCAAGTCGAGGCGAGAATTTCTGAAGATGCAGAAGGCGGGCGCCGCCGTGGCCGCCATCCACGAGGCGGTGCGCGAGGCGGCCCGACCCGGGGTCTCCCTGCTCGACCTCGAGGCCATCTCGGCCCGGATACTGGAGGAGAGGGGATGCAAGTCGTCCTTCCTCGGCTACCACGGCACCTATCCGGCCACCCTCTGCCTCTCCCCCAACGACGTGATCGTCCATGGCATCCCCTCCTCCCGGCGTCTGGAGGAAGGCGACATCCTCTCGGTCGACGCCGGCGCGGTCTACCAGGGCTTTCACGGCGATGCTGCCTTCACCATGCCCATCGGCGAGGTCTCCGAGGAGGCTCGGCGTCTGATCGAGGTCACCGAAGAGGCGTTGTGGGCGGGAATCCGTCAGGTGCGCAAGGGCAATCATCTCGGTGACATCGGGGCTGCGATCGCCGAGGTGGGGGAGCGCAACGGGTTCGGCGTTGTCGAGGAGTACGTGGGTCACGGGATCGGTCGCCAGATGCACGAAGAGCCCCAAGTGCCCAACTACGGCCAGCGAGGACAAGGTCTGCGTCTCCGCAACGGTCTCGCCCTCTGCATCGAGCCGATGTTCAATATCGGCGCCAAGCACACCATGGTCGACCCCGACGGATGGACGGTTCGCACCCGGGACGGGTCGCTCTCCGCCCACTGGGAGCACACCGTGTGCCTGACCCCGGACGGGCCCGAGGTGTTCACGGCCGGTGAGCAGCCGATTGCTGTAGAATTTGAGCAGAGTGCGGCCCGCAGTTAGCATTAGCGGGTCGTGGCGGCGTGATTTGCGCCGCGCAACGCCTATTCAGGCCAGGACGTCGTCGTCCCCATCCTCGAATCAGACTTTCTGGGTCGGGTTCGACGGTGGCCTGGCAACGCTCGCGCACGTCCACGTGAAAACCGGTGGGTTGCACCTCGGGCGGCGGGCAACGAGTTTTGGAGCAGAAGATGAAGGTAAGACCTTCCACCAAGAGAATGTGCGAGAAGTGTCGGGTCATCAGACGACGTGGCCGCGTCTGGGTGATCTGCAGCAATCCCCGTCACAAGCAACGGCAAGGATGATCTGAGTGGCACGTATCGCTGGAGTCGATCTACCCCGGGACAAGAGACTCGAGATCGGGCTGACCTATATCTATGGCATCGGGCTCACCCGTGCCCAAAAGGTGTGCTCCGATACCGGCGTCGACCCCGACACCCGGATCCGCCAGCTGACCGACGACGAGGTCACCCGGATCCGCCGCTACATCGAGGCCAACTTCGAGGTCGAAGGCGACCTGAGACGTGAGGTCCAGCAGAACATCAAGCGGAAGATCGAGATCGGCAGCTATCAGGGCGTGCGCCACCGACGCGGTCTGCCGGTGCGCGGTCAGCGCACCCACACCAACGCCCGGACCCGGAAAGGGCGTCGTGTCGCCATCGCCGGCAAGAAGAAGGTCACCAAGTAGCCATGGCCAAGCAACCAGGCGCCAAGCGAGTCCGTCGTCGGGAGCGAAAGAACATCTCCCACGGCCAGGCCCACATCAAGGCGAGCTTCAACAACACCATCATCTCCATCACCGACCAGACCGGCGCAACCGTCGCCTGGACATCGGGTGGATCGGTGGGGTACAAGGGCTCGCGCAAGTCGACCCCCTATGCGGCCCAGGTGGCTGCCGAGGAAGCAGCGCGCCGGGCCGGCGAGCACGGCATCCGCAAGCTCGACGTGATCGTCAGCGGCACCGGCTCGGGTCGTGACACCGCGGTGAGGACACTGCAGAACATGGGCATGGAGGTCACCTGGATCCGTGACGTGACCCCGATCCCGCACAACGGCTGCCGCCCCAAGAAGCGGAGGCGCGGCTGATGGCCTCCCGACTCGCAGCCGCCGAGGTGAGGCGCTGATGGCCCGCTACACCGGTCCCCGTCACAAGGCCTGTCGCCGCGCTCGCACCCCGTTGTGCCAGTCGAAGCGATGCCCGGTCGACCGTCGCCCCTATCCGCCCGGCCAGCACGGCCGCGGCCGCATCCGGGAGAGCGACTATCTGGTCCAGCTCCGCGAGAAGCAGAAGCTCCGGATGATGTACGGCGTCCTGGAGCGGCAGTTCCGCCGCTACTACGCAGAGGCCGCCCGTCGTCCCGGCATCACCGGCGACAACCTGCTCCAGCTGCTGGAGCAGAGGCTGGACAACGTCGTCTGGCGCGCCGGTCTCGCCGCCACCCGTCCCCAAGCCCGGCAGCTCGTCAACCACGGGCACTTCCAGGTCAACGGGAAGAAGGTGGACATCCCGTCCTATCAGGTCCGTCCCGGTGACGTCGTCACCATCAAGGAGAAGAGCAAGGACGCAATCGTCATCCAGCACGCCGTGGACACACAAGGACGCGAGGCCCCGGCCTGGCTCAATGTCGATCTCGGCGAGCGGAAGGTGGCTGTGACCGATCACCCACGTCGGGATCAGATCGACACGGCCATAAACGAGCAGTTGATCGTCGAGCTCTACTCGAAGTGAGGTAATGCCTTGTTGATCGTCCAACGCCCCCAGATCGAAGAGGAAGCGATCACCGACGTCAGGTCGAAGATCGTGGTCGAGCCGCTCGAGCCTGGATTCGGCTACACCCTCGGCAATACCCTGCGCCGGACCCTGCTCTCCCGGATCCCCGGTGCGGCCATCACCACGATCCAGATCGAGGGGGTGGAGCACGAGTTCTCCACCGTCCCCGGTGTGGTCGAGGACGTGGTCGACATCATCCTCAACATCAAGCGGATCGTGGTCCGGATGGAAGGGCACGACACCCAGACCCTCTACCTGTCGGCCAAGGGCGCCGGCGAGGTGACCGCAGGTGACCTCAAGCTCCCTGCCGGGGTCGAGATCGTCAATCCCGAGCTCCACATCGCCACCCTGAGTGCCAGCGGTCGTCTCGAGATGGAGATGACGGTGGCCCCGGGGGTGGGATACCGCACAGCCGACGGCAACAAGGGGGCCAGCTCGGTGATCGGGGTGATCCCCGTCGACTCGATCTTCTCCCCGGTGCGCCGGGTCTCCTACAAGGTGGAGAGCACCCAGGTCGGTCAGATGACCAACTTCGACCGGCTCGTGCTCGACGTCGAGACCAACGGCGCCATCGACCCGGGGGAGGCCGTCTCCTCGGCGGGCAAGACACTGCGCGAGCTGATGGGTCTGTTCGCCGACATCGGCGAGGGGCAGGGGCTGGAGCTGGGCGAGGTCCAGCCCGAGTACACCGGATCGCCCGACCTCGAGCTCCCCATCGAGGCGCTCGACCTCTCGGAGCGACCCCGCAACTGTCTGCGCCGGGCCCAGATCAAGACCGTGGGCGAGCTGGTGGAGCGCACCTCGGACGACCTGCTCAACATCACCAACTTCGGTCAGAAGAGCCTCGAAGAGGTGACCGCCAAGCTCGACGAGCTCGGGCTGAGCCTGGCCGACGCAGGCGGCGGCGGCGGCAACTGATGCCACGCCCCCGCAAGGGCCCCCGTTTCGGAGGGTCGCCTTCACACAACAAGAAGATCATGGCCAATCTGGCCATCGAGCTCTTCTTGCACGAGAAGGTGACGACCACCTTGCCCCGCGCCCAGGCGGTGAGGCCTCTGGCCGAGAAGCTGATCACCAAGGCCCGAGGCGGTGACCTGCACGCCAAGCGAACGGTGTTGAGGACGATTCCCAACCGGGAGGCAGTGGTGAAGCTGTTCGACGAGGTCGCCCCCCGCTACGCCGACCGTCAGGGTGGATACACCCGGATCACCAAGCTGGGCCCCCGCCGCGGCGACGGCGCCGAGGAAGCAGTCATCGAATTGGTCTGAGCCTCTGGCTCAGACTGCGACGAGCGACGAGCAGTGAGCAACGGGCCAGAATCGCGCTCGTGGCTGGTAGCTCGTAGCGATCGGTTTCGCCGCTAAGCGGCGAAACCGATCAAGAGTCCCACCACGAACAGGGTGCCGCCTCCGATCACAACCTGGATCGGTGTCACCTTGTGTTGCAGGACGCGTCGGGCGATCACGCTGTCGAGCATGGTCACGCCACCGACCAGCAACACCATCACGCCTGCGATGAGAAGAAGATTTGAGACCAGATCGGCGAAGATGACGGTGAGAAGGACCAACGCCAATGCTGCGCCAAGACCGATCCTGCTGAACACCCACTTCGGGATCTTCGACCCGAATCGGTCCCTGGCCCGCTCCAGGTAGAGGTCGAGCTTCGACTGGGTCCTCGCCCTCCTCGGTGTCCTTGCCTCGACCGCGGTCGCGGCCCCTGTCCTCGCCGGCTTGACGGCTCGCGTCCTGGGGGTCTTTGCGGTCCTGAGACGACGGCCGGGGACGGTGTGCAGGGCGGCGGCCTCCTGTTCGAAGGTGGCGCGATCGGAGATGTCGAGCAGCAGGACCTCGCCGTCTGCGGCGACCCGGATCCCCTCCGGGATCTGGGAGATCTCGATGGTGTCGATGGCCCAGTCACCGATGACATGGTCCCCTGACGCCACCTGGAGACGTCCCTCGTGGAGGAGGACAACGGCGGCCAGCGCACGGCTGTCGCCGGGCATGCGCAAAGACGCCTGGAACTGTCCCATCACCACCCTTATCGGTCACATTCAGCCAAGGCTTAGGGAAAAATCCGAGGATCGCGAAAGGGCCCAAATCGGGGGTGCGGGTTAGCCTGATCCGGTTGAGTCAACCGATCTACCTCGATTTCAGCAGCGAAGAGTGGGCCGCGCTCAGGGCCAACACTCCTCTGACCCTCACCGAGTCGGATGTGGAGAAGATCAGGGGCATCAACGTCAACCTCGACGTGGACATGGTCGAGCACAGCTTCCTCCCCCTCTCCCGTCTCCTCAACCTCCATGTCCTGGGCAGTCTTCAACTGGCCACGGTGACCGACACCTTCCTCGGGACGCCACCACGCCCCCGCCCCTTCGTCATCGGCATCGCCGGGTCGGTGGCGGTGGGGAAGTCGACCATCTCCCGTGTCCTGCAGGAGCTGTTGTCCCGGTGGCCCCAGCATCCCCGGGTCGAGCTGGTGACCACCGACGGATTCCTCTGGCCCAACGCGGTGCTGACCGAGCGGGGTCTGATGGATCGGAAGGGCTTCCCGGAGAGCTACGACCGCCGCTCCCTGCTCCAGTTCGTCGCTCTGGCCAAGGCGGGCGAGGAGCATCTCGAGGTCCCGGTCTACTCCCATTCCGCCTACGACGTGGTGGCGGGTGAGACCCGGACGGTGAGCCGTCCCGACATCCTCATCCTGGAAGGTCTCAACGTCCTCCAGGCCGGGGAGAGGGGCGCCTTCATCTCGGACTACTTCGACTTCTCGATCTTCGTCGATGCCGACATCGAGGCGGTTCGGGGGTGGTACATCGAGCGATTCATCACCCTGCGCGACACCGCCTTCACCCAGCCCGACGCCTTCTTCCACCGGTACGCCGGTCTCTCCGACCAGGAGGCGGTGGCGGTGGCCACGGACATCTGGGAACGGATCAATCAGGTCAACCTGGTCGAGAACATCCTCCCCACCCGGGAGAGGGCCACGTTGATCCTGAAGAAGGCGCCGGACCACTCGGTGGAGAGAGTCCGCCTCCGCCGCTGACTTCGGTCGGCCCAACATCGCCAACCCCACCGACCGCGGCACTACCCTCGCCCGACTGTGAGCAGAATGTTCTCCCGTGCGGGCCGGGCCGCGCTATTCGACCGCAAGCCGTTCACCGACGCCTACTTCGACTCCGACTCGGCCGCCGACGCCGCCATCCTGGTCTCCACCATCGCCGGCGTGACCTATGTCGGCAGTCTTCTCGTCAACGGCGCCATCGGTCTGTTCGACTTTCCCACCCTGTTCCAGGTCGTCATTGCCGGGGTGGTGTCCTGGTTGGTCCTGGGATTCGCCACCTGGTTCGCCGCCACCCGGCTGTTCCAGTCCACGGCCAAGCCTCAGACCATGATCGCCCTCCAGGGTCTCGCCGTCCTCCCTCTGGTCCTGGAGCTGTTCGGCCAGGTGGGCGGTGTGGTCGGACTGCTCTGGTATCTCGCCATCCTGGTGGTGGCAACCCGGGAGGCCGCCGGGATCGAGACCCGCAACGCAGGTGTCTCGGTGCTGATCGGGTTCGCCATCGCGGTCATCTTCAGGGCCCTGCTCGGAGTGCCATTCGCGGTCTTCGGCGCCCTGTTCTGATGCCCACGCTCCGTCTCGACCTGGCCTACGACGGCTCGGGTTTCCGGGGCTACGCGCACCAGGAGGGGCTGAGGACGGTCCAGAGTGCCCTGGAAGGTGCCTTGAGCACCGTTCTCGGTGGGCCGGTGGAGACCGCGGTGGCGGGGAGGACCGATGCCGGGGTCCACGCCCGGGGCCAGGTGGTGTCGGTCCGGGTCGAGTCGCCGATCGATGTCGAGCGGCTGGCTCGCTCCCTCAACGGGCTGGTCGGGCCCGAGATCGCGGTGATGGCGGTCACCGAGGTCGACGACGGGTTCGACGCCCGGTTCTCCGCCCGCTGGCGTCGCTATCGCTATTCGATGTTCACCGGCCCGGCCTCCGACCCGCTCACTCGAGGACTCGAGTGGCACGTCGGCCCCCGTCTCGATCACGAGGCGATGGCGGCGGCCGCCATCGCGTTCGTCGGGGAGCACGACTTCGGCGCCTTCTGCCGCTCGGTCGAGGGCAAGTCGAATGTGCGGCGTGTCGACGAGGCCGGTTGGGAGGTCGATGACGAGCGCCTCCACTTCTGGATCAGGGCCAACGCCTTCTGCCATCAGATGGTCCGGTCCCTGGTCGGGCTCTGTTACGACGTGGGCCGCGGCTTCACGGCGGTCGGATCGGTGGGCGAGATCGTGGCGTCCGCCGACCGGAGCCGGGTGGCCACCGTGGCCCCGCCCCACGGGCTGATCCTGTGGGAAGTGGGCTATTGACCTGAGTCGCCGACAATGATCTCGGTCAGCAGAAGGACCCGGCTGTCCGAGGTGGCGCAGGCGAGGGCATGTGAGCCTGGGGCAAGATCGAGCGCTCCGGTCACCCGGCCTCCCGACATCGTCTCGGGCTGGATGGTGATCTCGCCGGTCAGCTCCCAGTAGTCGGGAGGGCCTTCGGTCTGGACACGGGCGGCGTCGTAGACGAGCCGGTCCCAGCTGTATCCCTCGTACAGCCCGCTGGCCAACGAAAGTCCGAGCTCGCTCTGGTTGACCAGCTCGACGATGACCCGGGTCGTGGCTCCATCCTCGTCGAAGGTGGTCTTCCCCTCGAAGCCGCATTGGCTCCCGTCGAAGGTGACGGTCAGGTCGGGCTCGGGGGTGTTCGCCTCGACCGGTGTCCCGTTGTTCAGTGCGGTGAGGAAAACCTCCTCGAACCGGCGGCGTTCGCCGCCCACCGCTGCATCGACCTCGACCCCGTCGGCCGACTCGACGGTGACCCCGACATCCTCACCCGGGCCCTCGATCACGGCGATCGTCCTCCGCTCGGTCTCAACCACGTCGGGTCGGATCAGGGCGACGGCGGCGAGGGGGTCCCAGAAGTAGTAGCTGCCCCCCTCCAGGATGCCCTGATTGACGGTCAGGTACCGATACAGGAGCTCGGCGGCAGGGCTTCCCCGGTGTGTCTCCAGCGTTTCGTAGAAGAACCGGGTCGCCGGGACGTCGTTGGTGGCGTCGAGGCCGACCAGCGTGATCGGTATCCCGGAGGAGAGCACCTCGGTGGCTGCGACCGGGTCGACCCAGATGTTCCACTCGGCGGTCATGCCGGGTGGCACCGAGCCGGGCACGTCGAGGGCGCCTCCCATGATCACCAGTTGCTCGACGTTGCCAGCGATCTCCGGGGCGTCGCCCAGAGCGCGGGCGAGGTTGGTCAGCGGCCCCAGAGCGAGGAGTCGGACCGGATCCGGGGAGGTGGAGATGGTCTCGACGATGAGCCCGACTGCGTCCGGGTCAACGCCCTCCTCCACGGGGGTGAGCCCGAGTTGGTCGGCCAGACCGTCGGCTGCCTGCCTCCACTCATCGGGGAAGGCGTTCATCCCGTCCAGCGGCGTCTCCTCGCCGCATGCGACCGGTACGTCCTCCCGACCGAGGTGAGCGAGCACCGTCGCCGCGTTCTCGGCGCCCTGGGGGCAGTGCGCCAAACCGGTGCCGGTGACGGTGACCGCGGCGATGTCGAGCTCGGGCTGCTGGATCAGATAGAGCAGCGCCATCATGTCGTCGGGCCCGAAGTCTCCGTCGACGATCACCGGGTTGGAAGCGCTGACGGTGGGAGTCGCCGTCTGCTCGGCGTCGCCCCCGGCGCAGGCCGAGGCAAGGAGAGCGAACACCAGAGCGAGAATGGACAACGACCCGCGCTGTCGTCTCATGATGCCAATGTCTCCCCGGATGAAGGGCCGGCGCCAGGGGACTTCGACTCTTTGAGTCGGGCTCGTCGATCTGCGGTTCGGACGACGAGACGTGGACGTAACGTCCCCGTAACGAAGACGGGACAACATGATCTGGTGCAACCACCTGTGACTCTGTCTTCTGCCGGTCCGGCTCGCACTGGCGTCTCGCCCCAGACTTGGGTCTGGCTCGGGTTGACCGGGGCGAGTGGCCTATTGCTGATCGGCACATCGGTCGCCGGTGCCGCGCTGATGGGAGAGTCCGTTCTTCTCTGGCCGGTGCTGCTTGCGGCATGGCCGGTGGTTGGTGGCGTTCTCGTGGCGCGCCGCCCGGATCATCCGGTGGGGAAGCTGTTGGTCCTGTTCTCGGTTTGGTTCTCGGTAGCGACGAGTGCCGAAACCTATGTCTACCTGAGTCAGTCAGGCATCTCCCTACCCGCCACCGACACCATGGCTTGGCTGGCGGTGTGGGCGATCACGCCGGTTGTCACCATCGTTCTCTTCCTGGTGGTGCTTTTCCCCACGGGGAGGATCGAGTCGAAGTTGCTGCGTTGGGCACTCAGGGCGACCCTGGTCCTCACGGTGCTCGGACTGGTGGCGCGGGCGATTCTCCCGGTCGAGATGACCCTCGGTGACCTTGTGTTCGCCAACCCGTGGGGCGTCGATGCGCTGGCTCCCCTCGTCCCGGTCGAGGAAGCCGGGTTCACGGTGATCATCCTCGTACTGGTGGCTGCGGTGGTGGACCTGGTGGTGAGGTGGCGGCGATCCTCGGGGGTGGAGCGGCTCCAGATGCGTGCCCTTGCCCTGACTCTGTCACTGTTCGTGGCGGCGATCGCGGTTACCAGCCTCTTGGGAGCGCTCGGATTGCCCGATGACGTCCTGGCGACGGCCGAGACAATGGCCTGGGTCCCGGGATACGCCGCGCAACCGGTTGCGATCGGTGTGGCCGTCCTCCGTTATCGCCTGTACGAGATCGACAAGGTCGTTTCCCGAACCGTGACCTACGCCGTGGTGGTGGCGTTGCTCGCCGCGGTCTTCTTCGCAGTGGTCACCTTGTCGACTTCCTTGCTTCCGGCCGAGAGCGATCTGGCGGTGGCGACGTCCACATTGGCGGTGGCCGCCTTGTTCAATCCGCTGCGGCGACGTGTGCACCGTTGGGTGCATCGCCATTTCAATCGTGCCGGCTATGACCGCGAGGAGATAGTGGCGAGATTCGTCGGATCCCTCCGTGACCAGATCGAGCTCGAGTCAGTCGTCGAAGGTTGGATCGATGTCGTCGACCACACGATGCAACCGGCTCTTGCTTTCGTCTGGATAAGAGACGAGCACTGATCTCACCAAGTCAGCAACGTGAGGTCGTGCGAGGGTTTGGATGCTCTCTTCTCGGCAGGCGGGCAAAGGGGAGGACGCCCGACTCCCCCTAGCCTGCCTGTCAAGGGATCCGGAGCTGGGCCCGGCCCCCCTTGAAGAATCGCTCACCTATCGAGACGAGACCCCTGACCAGGGCATCGAGCGGTGAGATCGAGTGGGCGGTGTGCCTCTCCGGGCTTCGTGTCTGTCCGCGGTTCCTGCTCTTCGCCTGGGCTTGGCCTGGATTGTTGCGTGACTGATCCATTTGTGAATCCTCCTCATCGCGCCGAACCGAGATGTCCGGGCGGTTGCCAGGCGATGGTGCGTCGACACCGGCGATGTGGATATGGGGACCGTCCCCCTGGGGGAGGATCCCCACCTGGGCGACAAACCCAATGCAGGGCGTCACGTATACGTGACGCCCTGCATTAGGAAGCGGGTCAGCCCAGGTAGGGCGCCAGTGCCTCGGCGATGCGGGCGGCGTGGTCGGAGTTCTTGGTTTCGACGGAGATTTCGATTTCGACCCGGCCGAAGGGGAGACCGAAC
>DATHUL010000258.1:0-6948 GCA_035462285.1 Acidimicrobiia bacterium | reverse complement strand
ACCGAGAGCGGGCTGTGAAAAGGGACCTGGCCCATGGCCAGGGCGGCATGGATCGGGAGCAGGCTCGAGTTGACCCGGGAGAGCACTGCGATGTCGGCGGCGTCGGTCCCCGACTCGATCATCGCCGCGATCCGCTCCGCTCCTATCCGGCCCAGGTCGTCGCCCGGTGCGGCGGCCAGTTCCATTCCCCCACTCGCCGAGACGGCCCGGATCGTCTTGGCCACCCGGCGCTGGTTGTACCCGAGCAAAGTGCTCGCCGCTTCGACCACGTCGGCGGGACAGCGGTAGTTGACCTCGAGGGCATGGACCCCGGCACCGGGGAACAGGTCCTCGAAGTCGATGAGGAACCCGGGGTCGGCCCCGGCGTACCCGTAGATCACCTGGTCGTCGTCCCCCACCCCGAACACGTTCAGCCCTGGCCCGGCCACCAGGCGAATGAGGAGCAGGTAGGCCGGGGTCAGGTCCTGGAACTCGTCGACCAGTAGATGACGGCATTGCGCCTGCCAGTGGGCGCGGAGATCGGGAGACCGGCACAAGGCTTCGATGGCGCCGTAGATCTGCTCGGCATGATCCGCCTCGCCACTTCCTTCCAGCCCTTCCCGGTAGCGGCGGAACGTCTCGGCAAACCCGGGGACGTCGTCCCGCTCCGATTCGACCAGGTCGGGAGGACGGAGCCCGATCCGGACCTCGTCGAGCGCCTCCAGGTAGGGACCGATCACATCGGTGTTTGCCCGGGGAGGGGCGGTGGCGATCGGCTCGAGACGACGACGTTGCTCCCGCTCGTCGATGAGACGCAGACCGGGCTTGGCCATGCGCAGTATCTCCCAGCCCAGCGAGTGAATGGTGCGGACGTTGCGACGGCTCCCCTCCTGGAGTCGATGCACCATCTCATCGGCCGCCCGTCGGTTGTAGGCCAGGGCGGTGAGCAACTCCGGCTCGACGCCACGGTCTTCGACGAGATGCCGGACCCGTGCCGTCAGCACCCGGGTCTTCCCCGACCCGGCCGGTGCGATGACCCGAGCCGGACCGACCAGATGCGCCACCGCCTCCATCTGGTCCGGGGCCAGGTCCGAGGCCGGTGTCTTCGCCGGGGAGATCGGGGTGTGTCGCCCCAGTTCGACCGTCTCGTGGTGGATCGCCACGTCGACCAGGTCGAGAGGCTGACGGGGCCCGCCGTCGATCCAGACCGGAGTCCCGTCTGCCTCGACCACGTCTGCCGGCCCGCCCACGGTGACCTCGAGACGCGCCGCCGCCTTGTGCCCCCACCACCACACCGGCGGATCGCTTCGAGCGTCGTAGGAGTTGTGCCAGACCGCCTTGAGCAGACGCTCTTTGGGGAAGGTGAAGCGGCCGCCCAACTCGTAGGGCGGAGAGTCGCTGGTCTCGGGCTCGGCCAGGGCTTCGGGGGAGATGTCGAGCTCGAAGACGGTCGGAGTCCTCTGCACGTAGCGACGTTGCACCTCGTCGACCGTCGTCGCCAGCCGTTCGGTGTCGGAGAGGAGTCCCTGATCGATGCGGATCCGATCGGCGTCGGCCCATGCCGGAGGAGGCGGGGCCCCGGGGCTCACCACCACAGACCGACCGAGTTGGGCTGGGCCCGGCGCCGTCACATCCCCGACCTTAGGAGAGGTATGTGACGGATTCCCTCGGGGTCGGCTCAGCTGCGGGATCGCGTGGCTGCAACATCCACCCGACGGCCACCAACAACGCACCGAGGACCAGGAAGCCGAGGTCCCACATCAGAGGCTCGGCGGCGTCGGGTCTGACCCTGTGGATCCCGAGCAGATGATGATTGACGGTCCCTTCGACCAGGTTGAAGGATCCCCACCCAACCAGCATCCATCCGAGCAGGGTTCGCCCCCGCCAGGTCCATCCGCCGTTCCGGGCGGTGTTCCACAGCCAGGCGATGCCTCCCACCACGAACAGCCAGGTGACGGTGTGGAACAGGCCGTCGGCTAGGACATTGGCCTGCAAGCCGCCCAGACTCGTCGGTGGATGACGATCGGTCTCGCTGAGCATGTGATGCCACTGGAGGATCTGGTGGAGCACGATCCCGTCGACGAACCCGCCCAGCCCGACACCGAGGATGATCCCGGGGCCGCGTATCGACCGGATCGGGACTCGAGTAGGTCGGGGGTAGGCGACATCTGTGGAGCTCACCCGGATTCCTTTCGAAGGAATCGGCTTTACCCCGATGGCCGAGAACGGAAACCGAGGTCCTGGCCCGGCGCTCCGCCCGTATATTGCCGCAAGATGCAGACCTTCCTCTTCACCGACATCGAGGGGAGCACGCGTCTCTGGGAGGAGCACCCCGACGACATGGCCACCGCGCTGGCCCGCCACGATGCCATCCTGCAGGAGGCGGTCGAGGGCGCCGGGGGCAGGGTGGTGAAAACGACCGGCGACGGTCTTCTCGCCGTCTTCGACTCGGTGCCCGACGCCCTTGCCGCCAGTCTCGACGCCCAGCGGTGTCTGGCCGCCGAGACCTGGGGGCCGACCGGCCCGCTCCGGGTTCGGATGGGTGTGCACCCCGGAGAGACCGAGAGCCGGGACGGCGACTACTTCGGGCCGGCGATGAACAGGGCCGCCCGCATCATGGCCGCCGGGCACGGTGGCCAGGTCTTGGTCTCCGCCGCCGCCGCCGGGCTGGTCGAGGGCGGGCTCTCCGGCGGCGCACAGTTGCGGGATCTGGGGACGCACCGTCTCAAGGACCTGACCCTGCCCGAGCATCTCTACCAACTGGTCCACCAGGACATCGAGTCCGAGTTCCCGGCGCCGGCGACCCTCGACGCCAGACCGAACAACCTCCCTATGCAGACGACCGAGTTCCTCGGCCGCAGGGCCGAGTTGGCCGCCATCCAGGTGATGCTCGAATCGCCGAGCACGAGACTGCTCACCATCGCCGGCCCCGGCGGCGCAGGCAAGACCCGGCTCGGGCTCCAGGTCGCCGCCGAGCAATTGGACCGGTTCAGTGACGGCGTCTTCTTCGTCGACCTCTCCGCGGAACGGGATCCGGGTGCCGCCTACGAGGCCATCGTCCGCGCCCTCCGGCTCCCCGGCTCGGGAGGCGACCCGCTGCAGACCCTGAAGACCAGACTGCGGGACCGGCAGATGCTGCTGGTCCTGGACAACTTCGAGCAGGTGACCGCAGCCGCGGTCGGTCTGTCCGAGCTGCTACAGCACGCCCCCGACCTGAAGATCGTGGTCACCAGCCGGGAGACACTTCGGGTCCGGGCCGAGCACGTGTTCCCGGTGCCTCCGCTCTCCCTCCCCCATCCCAAGGACCCGACCGCCTCCATCGCCGAGGCGGAATCGGTGCAACTGTTCGCCGAGCGTGCCAGGACGGTTCGACCCGGGTTCGCGGTCACCGACGAGAACGCGGCGGTGATCGCCGAGATCTGCCTCCGTCTCGACGGTCTCCCCCTCGCCATCGAGTTGGCCGCAGCCCGGCTCAACGTGTTCAAGCCTTCGGACCTGCTCGACCGGCTCCGGGAACGACTCGACGTCCTGGGGGCGGGTGGTCGGGATCTGCCCGACCGGCAGCGAACCCTGTGGGGAGCGATCGGGTGGAGTTACGAACTGCTCGACCAGTCCGAGCGGGACGTCTTCGAGCTGATGTCGGTGTTCTCATCGACCGATCTACCCGCTCTGGAGTCGATATACGAGGCGGCTCTCGGCGTCGGGCACGTTCTCGATCCCCTCGCCTCGTTGGTGGACAAGAGCCTGGTTCGTGGCGAGGACGACGGCGACTCACAACGATTCTCGATGCTGTTGATGATCAGGGAGTACGCCGAAACCAGGCTGGCCGAATCGCCGGAGCGGGAACAAGCGGTGCGCCGCGCCCATGCCCTCTACTTCTCCGGGTTCGCCTCGCGGCTCCAGGAACGGCTCCGAGGGGTCGAACGGGGGGCGGCGCTGGACGACCTGCAAGCGGAGATCGGCAACCTGAGGACCGCCTGGCGTTATTGGGTCGATCAAGGCGACCTGGAGCAGGTGTTCAACCTGATCGACGGTCTCTGGGCCCTCCATGAGGCCAAGGGCTGGTACCACGCCGCCATCGAGCTCGCCTCCGACGCTCTCGGGGTGCTGGCAACCGCCAAGCCCTCACCGGAGCTGGCCGCCGAGGAGCTGACCCTGCGCACCAGTCTGGCCCGGGCCCTGATGGCGGTGCGCGGCTACGGGGTGGAGGTGGAGGACGCGTTCAAGCAGGCGCTCGAGATCTCACAGGTCGCCGGGACCGCGGCGCAACGCTTCCCGGTGCTTCGGGCACTGGCCACCTACTACATGGGCATCGCCGACTTCGACCAGGCCATCGAATACGGACGGCAGCTGCTCGAGCTGGGAGACAGCGAGGGAGACGCCTCGATAATGATCGAGGGTCATTACGTGTTCGGCGCGGCCACCGCCTTCTCCGGCGATCTCGACACCGGTCTCCCCCATCTCGACACCGCCATCGAGCTCCACGATCCGGTTGTCCACGGCTCAGCCCGCTTCCGTCTCGGGCCCAACACCGGGGTTGTTGCCCGAGTCGCCTCCGGCTTCCTCATCTGGCAATGCGGCGCCCTGGAGACGGCGGTGAAACGGATCAGCGACGCCCTGGCGATCGCCCGGGAGATCGAGCACCCCTACA
This sequence comes from Acidimicrobiia bacterium, assembly GCA_035462285.1. Lineage (GTDB taxonomy): Bacteria > Actinomycetota > Acidimicrobiia > Spongiisociales > ZC4RG35 > JARDZU01. The sequence continues at coordinate 2,318 of DATHUL010000258.1, read as the reverse complement.
GCATCGCCTACGCCCTCTATCACAACGGGTTCTTCGCCCTCAACCGGGGTCGGTTCGAGGAGTGCCTCAGTTTCGCCGACGAGCTGGCCGAGGTGGCGGACGAGAACGACTACCTGCTGTGGAGGACCCTGGCCACCGTTCTCGAAGGGGTGGCCCGGACCGCGCTCGGCGAACCGGAGGAGGGCTTGGAGCTGGCCGAGGCCGGGATCGACCTCTACCAGGGCTTGACCACACCTCCCATCTTCTGGCCGCTGATCCTCGGGCTGCGGGCCATTGTTCACGGCATGGCCGGGCAGCCGCAGCGTGCCGTCGAACTGATCGACGAGGCGATCGGACTGGGAGGAGGCCAGGACGTCGAGGTCGAGTTCTCGGTGCACAAGGGCGACTTCCTGATGATGATCCCCGAGCCCGACCCGGCACGGGCCGAACTGGCCTACCTGGAGGCGTTGGAGGGGGCGAGGAGCTCGGGGCAGCGTCTCACCGAGCTGATCGCACTGACCAGGCTGGTCGGGCTCCACCTGCGATCGGGCCGCTTCCCCGACCGGACCGGGGAGCTGGCTTCGGTTTACGCCACCTTCACCGAGGGTCTCGACGAGAACCCGCTGGTGGAGGAGAGAGCGATGTTCGCCGGACGCGATCAGTCGATCAGAGCCTCGGACAGCTCCCGGTAAGCCTCGATCGGATCGTCGCCCAGCACCTGTATCGCCACGTGGTCGGCGCCCGCCTCGATGTGGCCGGTGAGACCGGCCGCCACTTCTCCCACCGTGCCGTGCAGCACCAGGGCGTCGACCAGTCGATCGCTGCCCCCATCGGTGAAGTCGTCTTCGCTCCATCCCTCCCGGAGCAGGTTGTTCCGGTAGTTGACCCGGTCGAGATACCGGGCGACCACAGGTCGGCCGGTGGCGCGGGCGCGAACCGGGTCGTCGTCGAGTATCACCTTGTGCTCCGGCGCGAGCAGGGGGCCGGCCCCGATCACGGCACGGGCGTACCCGGTGTGTCGTGGCGTGGTCAGGTAGGGATGGGCCCCGCGGGTCCGCTCGGCGGCCAGGGCGAGCGCCTTGGGCCCCAGAGCCGCCAGGACCAGGTCTTCTCTGGGCACGGCTGCCTGGTCCAGCTGGTCGAGATAATCGACCATCTTGTCCAGTGGTCGGCGGTAATGCTCGATCGCCTCGCGATGCCCGATCCCGACCCCGAGAAGGAACCGCCCCGGATGCCTGGCCGCAATTCGGTGGTACGACTCGGCGGTGACGTCTGCCCCGTCACGCCACATGTTGACGATCCCGGTGGCGATCACGATCCGCTCGGTGGCGTCGAGCAGCCTCTCCGCCACCTCGAGGTCCCCGCCGGGTGAGCCTCCCAGCCAGATCGCACCGAACCCGAGGGCTTCGACCTGTCGGGCCAGCTCCGCATTGGCACCCGACACCATCCGCCAGACACCAAAGGATCCGATCTCGCTTCTCATCGTCCTCCTGACGTCTCGGGTCGCCATCCGCGCTCCGGGGGCGGGCAACGGTCCGGAGGCGAACCCCCGCCGTGGCGCGACCAGCGTATCTTTGTGCGCCGAGCCCAGATGAAACTCAAACCCCGGCACCTCGACAGCTTCACCGCGGTGATCGACACCATCCTCCCCGCCGTCCCCGGCGACAGCCCGGTGTGGACCACGCCGGGGCGAGATCTCGGTTTGGCCGATCGGCTCCCCCGGGTCTTCGACTCCCTGCCCCACGACCAGGACCGAAAGCAGCTGAAGCAAGTGCTCACCCTGCTCGGCTCCAGGGCCGGGGGTCTGGCCCTGTTTGGCCGGGCCGAGGCGTTCTCCGCCATGTCCCAGACCCGGCGGGCCGACGCCTTCAGGTCGATGGAGAGCAGCCCGGTGGGTCTGGTTCGCCAGGGAGCCCGCGCCCTGAAGATGCTGACCGCGCTGCTCTGGGTCACCAGCGAGTACCCCACCGCATCCCCGCTGTCCTGGTCGGAGATGGGTTACCCGGGGCCCGATGGCCCACCCCCACACGTGGCCAAGCCGATCCGCACCGAGACGATCAGCGGCGACACAACCATGGACGCCGAAGTGGTGGTGGTGGGCTCGGGAGCCGGAGGCGGGACCGTCGCCGGTGTGCTCGCCGCCGCCGGTCTCTCCGTGGTGGTCCTGGAGCGAGGCGGCTATCACAACGAGTCGGACTTCACCCACCTCGAGGCCGACGCCTACCGCTCGATGTATCTGGACGGAGCTCTCGGGTCGAGCGCCGACGGGAGCGTCCTCATGCTCGCCGGCGCCACTCTCGGCGGCGGCACCGTGGTCAACTACACCACCTCCTTTCCCA
>DATHUL010000257.1:0-5356 GCA_035462285.1 Acidimicrobiia bacterium | reverse complement strand
TGTTCACCACCGACGGGATCGGCTTCGGGTCGGTGGGCGGCAACGGGCTCGACGCCTGGGTGTCCGAGGACGGCAGCAGTTGGGAGCCCCGAGGCAGGGTCATCCCGTCCCCCCACCAGGTGCAGTCGGTCATCTCGACATCGCGCGGTCTGATCGCGCTTGGGACCAGTGGTGGAGACGGCATGCCCCGGGTGTGGATGTCGGCGGATGCCGGCCCCTGGTCCGAGGTGGAGCTTCCCAACGACGTGTCGAATGGACCCGCCGGCTCAAGGACCTACTTTCAGACAGCTTGGGGCGGAGAGGAATTGCTGCTGGTGTTCGGTGGCACATATGTCGACATGGAGCAGATCCTGCTCGATGCGCTTCCCGAGGCCGTTCGTCCCGCAATTGGCTCGTATCGATATGGGATGGGGTACGGCGGAGACCCGTTTCATGTCACCATCCAGGGGCCGTTGGGGATAGTGGTCTTCGCCGCCACGGCAGAAGAGCTCGGCTTGAGCGAGGAGCAAATCGAGGCTCTGGAAGGACAATGGCCCGGGACCTCGGTGACGGTGTGGAGCTCACTGGACGGCGAGAGCTGGGCGAGGTTCGAGATGGAAGCCAGCTCGGTGAATGCGGTGGCAGCGCACCCGAGCGGGGGGCTGATGATGGTCGGCTACGGGATGCGCGGCGAGCCGGCGACCTGGACATCGAGCAATGGCTTCGAGTGGGAGCCGGGGGCTTCGATCGGGATGCCCGACAGCATGATTGCCTGGAACGGGGGCCTGATCGGGACCCGTTATTCAGGGAGTTACCCCGACCTGGTCCACTCCGACGACGGCGAGGAGTGGGAGTCGTTCGGTGTCGATCGACTGCTGGCCAATGACCTCTCCTGGTACTTGGCGGCACCCTCAGCCGGTGGGACCGGTGCAGCCGTCGTTGCCCACGGTTACGACCCTTCCGGCGAGAGTTTCGAGTCCGCTCCGGTCGTACTCGAGAAGGATGGCTACACCTTGACGAAAGGCGGCATCAGCGGCACCCTCGTGCTGGAGCGAGACGATTCCGTGGTGTTGCAGCTCTCCTCTTCCTCCGGGCAGGTGGTTGAGGGGGCGACTGTCGACTTCGAGACGGAGATGATCACATTCTCCGACCCGGAGACCGACCGGCCTCTGGTGACGTTCACCTTCGAGGAGGTCGAGCAGGCGGAGATGGCAGCGCTTGGAGGACCGGAACCGGAGCGTCAGATCGTCTTGTTCACTCAGGATGGATCGGAATGGAGCGTTCAGGAAATGGGCCACATCGTCGGCGAGGATCGAAGCGTCGGCCCTCTGCTCGTGACCGAGGACGGTGTGATCACGACGAGCTACGCATATCCGAACCTGAGATGGGGGCCGCGGTCGGCGCCGGACATCGACCTGTGGATTGCATCTCTCGACGGCGAGTGACGCCGCCGACCCGGCCTGACCAGGTGCGTCAAGCCGTTCCCGCCACCACCAGCCAATCCACGGCCACCCACTCCTCGCCGGTCCAGATCAGGGGGTTCACCTCTACCTCCTCAAGAGCGGATCCGACCAGGCCGCGGCTGACCACACTGACGATCCGGGCGAGACCGCCGACGTCGGCTGGAGACCCGCCCCGGAAACCGTCGAGGAGCCGGCGGCCCCGAAGCCGGTCGACCATGCCGAGCGCACCGGCCACGTCGACCGGTGCCAGGGCGAGAACGACGTCGTCGAGCAGCTCGGTGAGGACACCGCCCATCCCCACCGATACCAGGGGCCCGAACACCGGGTCGACCAGGGCGCCGACGATCAGTTCCAAACCGGGTCGAAACCGCTCCACCCGGACGCCATCGACCCTCACCCCGGCCCCCCTCGCCGCCGCCACCACTTCCTCGAAGGCGACAGCGACAGACTCGGCCGATTCCAAACCGAGTCGGACTCCACCGATATCGGTCTTGTGGGCGAGATCGGGCGAGCTCAACTTGACCACCACCGGGTAACCGAGCCGGCCCGCCGCTTCGACCGCCTCCCCGACATCGCTGACAAGCTCCCCTTCGACCAGGGGGAGGCCCCAGTCCTCGAAGTCGGGGGCAAGGGGCTCGACATGATTCGCAGCCACCGGTCGCATCGGTCGGGCCAGCCCGGCAAGGGCCTTGATCGCCGCCCGCGGCTCCTCGGTGACCGGGGTGCCGGCGTCCCGCAGTAGGGCGAGGCCGTGACCAGCCTGGTCACCGGCCATCCAGAGATGGAGCAGGGGGACCGGCGAGTCGAGACCGAGAATCGCAGACACCCGCTCGTCGGTATGGGCAGGAGGATGGGCGGTGGAGACCGCCAACACGATGTCGTACTCGCCGGATTGGGCGAATTCTCCGACCACCTGGGCGAATCGTCCCGGACCGCCGATGATCCCGCCCATGTCCAGAGGGTTGTTGGCCGCACCCTGATCGAGGAGGGGATCGAGCCGAGCTCGTAGCTCGGGGCCCGGTGCGGGCAGGTTCATCCCATGACCCTCGGCCAGGTCGGCGAGATGGATGGCGATCCCGCCGGAATGGGCGACGATGGCGGTCCGGTCCCCGGACGGCGCCGGGCTGAGCGCCATCATCTCCGCGATCTCGAAGGCCTCGCCCGGGGTCTCGGCCACGATCACGCCGAGTGAGTCGAGCACGCCCTCCAGCACCCTCTCGGGAACCGCCATCGCCCCGGTGTGGGTGGTCATCAGTGTCTTCCCGTGGGCCCCGATCCCGATCCGGCACACCACCACCGGCTTGCCCCGTTGCAGCGACGACCTCACCGCATCGATGAAGACCGGCCCGTCCCGCACCGTCTCCACCAGTGCCAGGACCACCTCGACCTCGTCGAGCCGGGACACTGCGGCGACCGCCTCGCCCAATTCGATGTCTACCTCGTTGCCGGTCGACACCGAGACCGCCAGCCCGCTCCCCCGGGCCGCGGCCAGATTGTGCAGATAGCTCCCCGTGCCCCCGCTCTGGGTCACCAGCCCGACCCGCCCCGATCGGATCTGGCCGGCGGGACGGTCGAGACAGGTGAGAAAGCTGGCGGCGAGACCGCGCGAAGGGCGGATCACCCCGCCGCTGTTCGGCCCCAGGACCCTCACCCCGGCGGAGCGGGCGCGTCGAGCGAGGGCTTCCTCGAGCACCCGGCCGCCCGAGCCGGACTCGGAGAACCCGCCGGCGAAGACGATCATCGCTCCGGCCCCTGCCGCCTGCTCCGCCACGTCGCCGACCGCACCGGCCGGGATGGCGCACACCACCAGGTCCGGAGGTCGGGGCAGGTCGCCCATCGTCTCGAAGACCTCCACCCCATCCAACCGGGGAAGACGTGGGTTGACCCCGTAGATCTCCCCGCCATAGCCGAGACGTCTCAGATGACCGAGAACCCGGCCGCCGTGTTTGTCCTGATCGGCGGAGAGACCGACGATGGCGATGATGGCCGGATCGAGGAGACGATCCAGGTCGCTCATCCCAGTTGAGGGATCACCTCGGTGGCGAACAGCTCGAGACTGTCCGCCTCCCCCATGTCGTAGAAGTAGAGGATCATCTCGACGCATCCCTCCTCGATGAACCGGCCCATCTCCTCCACCGCCTCGGGCACGTTGGCGGCGAAGTGCTCGTCGGCGAACTCCTCCGGAGTGCATGATCGGCGACCGGCGGCTATGTCCAGCTTGCGACGCAGGTCGGCGTCGTCCCGCCCGATCACCGACATGCGGTGGATGGTCCGTCCGATCTCCTCGTAGGGTCTGCCCACCGCCTCGCAATGCCCGGCCAGGACCCGCGACTTGTGCCGGAACTCCTCGATGTTGTCGCCGAAGTTGGAGAAGTCGCCGTACCGGGCCACGATCCGGAGGGTCCGCTTCTCCCCGCCGCCGGAGATCCAGAGCGGGGGGTGAGGCTGTTGGATCGGGTGGGGTCGATTGATGGCACCGTCGACGGTGTAGTGCTCTCCCTGGAAGCGGGCCTCGTCCTGGGTCCACATCGCGATCAGCACCTGGACCGCCTCCTCCAGCATGTCGAGACGCTCCCGGTCGGAGGGGAATCCGTACCCGTAGGCCTCGAACTCGCCTTTCGACCATCCCGCCCCGATCCCGACGTCGAGACGCCCGCCCGAGATGACATCGATATTCGCGGCCATCTAGGCCAGCAGCGAGTGGGGACGGTAGAGGGCACAGTTGTACATCTGGCCGAGACGGGCCCGGGTGGTGACCGCGGCCAGGGCGTCCATCAGGGTCCAGGCATCGAAGGTGCTCTCCTGGGTCACCACCGGATGGGTGTGGAAATGGTCGTAGACCCAGATCGAGTCGTAGCCGGAGTCTTCGATCAGCTTGGCGAAGCGCAGGATCCGATCCCATTGCTCATCGACCGGGATCCCGTTCTGGTCGCCCTTCCATCCCTGCGGCACAAATGTCCCGAAGCGCATCTACCTACTCACTCTCCGGCCAGACCCTGACCACACCGTCGTCGGCGAGACGCCGAACCTCTGCCTCATCCAGACCCAGTCTCCCCGTGAGCACCTCGATGGTGTGCTGACCCAGCATCGGGGCGGGCAGATTGGGGCTCTCCCACTCGCTGAACTTGATCGGGCTGGGCGGATAGCGGATCTCGCCCAGGGTGGGGTGCTGGTAGACGCCGATCATGCCCCGGGCCACCACCTGGGGATCGGTGAACACCTGCTCGATGTCGTTGACCGGGGCGTTGGGGATGTCGTACTCGTCGAGCACGGCCAGCCACTCGGCGTTGCTCCTGGTCAGGAAGACCTCGGAGAGGACCCCGACCACGTACTCCCGGTTGGCCACCCGCCGCGAGTTGTCGGAGCTGCGGGGGTCGTCTTTGAGGTCGGGCCGGTCGATGGCATCGCACAGGTTCTGCCAGAACTTCTCGTCCCGGGCCGCCACCACCACATAACCGTCGCTGGTCTTGAAGGCCTGCCAGGGGACCATGTGGGCGTGTGCCGTGCCGAGACGGGTCAGTTTCCGGCCCGAGTTGAGATGGTCGAGGGCGTCGTAGGAGAGGAGGGAGACCAGGGTGTCGAGCATGGCCACGTCGGCATGGCGGCCGTTGCCATGCAACTCCCGCCCCACCAGGGCGGCCAGGACCGAGATGCAGGAGTAGATGCCCCCTCCGATGTCGGCGATCGGGATACCGACCCGGGCCGGGTCGCCGTCGGCGGGACCGGTGATGTCGACGTGGCCGCTGTAGGCCTGGACCACCAGATCGAACGCCGACTTGTCCTTGGCCGGCCCGTACTCGCCGAAGCCGGTCACCGCGGAGGTGATGAGGTCCGGGTTCCGCTTGTTCAGCGACTCATGGTCGATCCCGAGCCGGGCCATCACCCCGGGCCGGAAGTTGTCGATGACGACGTCT
>DATHUL010000256.1:0-8243 GCA_035462285.1 Acidimicrobiia bacterium | reverse complement strand
GACACTCGAGTTCGAGGAGACCCGGATCAAGCTGCGCCCGATGCTCGGAGCGTTGGGTCTCAGCTGAGCCCGGCGCAGACGGCTCGGGCGGTGTCGTCGAGCGCCCGACGTGTCTTGAGGTCGGTCTCCCGCTCCACGTGGACAACGAGGACGTGGGCACCTCCCGCCGCGAGCGCAGCCGGCAGCGATGATCGAAAGACTTCCTCGCCGTCGATGACCGACACCGACAGGTCGTAGGCGGACCCGAGACGCGACAGGTCGACCCGGTGGGGGGCGACGAAGAGACGCTCGAATGCGGGCGCGTGCTCGGCCTGGGGCAGGAGGTCGAACAAACCGCCTCCCCCGTTGTCGATGACGACGAACACCACGTTCCCGATCTCGTCGACAACCAGGCCCCCCACGTCGTGGAGCCACGACAGGTCCCCGGCCAGGGCAACTGTGCGGAGACCGACCGAGGCGGCGCCCAGGGCAGTGGAGACGAAGCCGTCGATACCGGATGCACCCCGGTTGGCGATCACCCTCGCTCCCCCCAGGAAGTGGGCATCGACGTCCCTGATCGGCATCGACGACGCCGCCACCAACAGGTCGTGGTCGATTCCGACAAGTGCCCTCGCCACCGCCGGCCCTGTGGCCCAATGCTCTCCGGCGAGACGGTCGTCGAGGGCGGATCTCATGGTGGCGTCGGCCTCTCGCCAGACGTCGCGAAGCCGGTCGTCGCCGGCCGGGTCGATCGTGTCCAGCGTGGCTACGGGGTCGGCATGGATCATCAGGCTCGAATGACGGCGAGGGTCGTTCCAAACCCCCCATCGGTCGATCTGCACCTGGGGGACGGGCAGCGAGGTCAGCGCGCCGACACGGTCACTGGGGCCGACCCGCCCCACGGTGACCACCGCCTCTGGGAAGAGGGCTTGGGGAACGCCCGCCACCAGGAGGTGGTGATAGCTGGTGACGGCGTCTGAGTCGCGCAGACCGGAGGTCGCCGTTGCCAGCACCGGCCAGCGCAGCCGGGCCGCGGCGTCCGCCAGTTGAGCCGGGTCGAAATCGCCCTCGCCGACGAGCAAGAGCCCGTAGCCGGGAGCGGTGAGCACCGGGCCGGCACCGGGCCGGGCCCGGTGGTGCGCCTGCCAGGGGCCGCCCGTCGGCCGTCCTTCGATCGGGAACGGATAGGGCTCCGCCCGGCTCCGTCCATCGTCGGCGACCGGGACCGTGGGCTCGCGAAACGCCACTTTGAGGTGGACCGGACCGGGCGTGGCGCCGTGGCCGAGGGCCCGCGCCACCGCCTGTGACACGGTGGTCCGCCAGTAGCCGTTGAGGTCGAGACCGACCTCGGCCGGGGGGATGGTGCAGGACCAGCGGGTCCTGCCCCCGAAGATACCGACCTGATCGATGGTCTGGTTCGCCCCGACATGGAGCATGTCGGGAGGTCGGTCGGCGGAGATCGACAACAGCGGGACCAGGGACAGGTCGGCCTCCACCACCGCGGGGAGATGGTTGGCCACGGCGGTGCCCGAAGTGGCGAGGGCCACAACCGGGGCCGCCGCGGCCCGGGAGCGACCCAGGGCATGGAAGGCGGCAGAGCGCTCGTCGAGGATCACCCTGGTCGTGATCCCCGGGTGCTCCTCGAAGGCGATGGCCAGTGCGCCCGATCGCGAGCCCGGCGAGATCACGACGTAGTCGACCCCGTGGCGACTCAACTCGTCGACGATGGTGCGGGCCTGGGCGGTGCTGGGGTTGGGCTGTGACATGGCGGTGCGTCGAGGGTGATCAGGTCAGGACTCGAGCGGCGGAACGGACCTTACGCAGCATCTCCGCCGACCGGTCGCGGTCCGGGCGCCATCGCTCCAAGAGCTCGGGGTCGGGCTCGGGGCGCCGCACCTCCATCTCTCCGGTCAGCGAGACCAACGGGGATCGGGTGGGGTCTCCCTCGATCAGCGCCACCGTGCCCAGTCCGCATGCATAGGGGAGCTCGGGGAGAAGGGAGGCGACGAGAAGACCCGAGTAGATGCCGACCGAGGTCTCCAGGGCCGATGAGACAACCACGGGGATCCCGGCGCGGGCCGCGATGTCGAGGGTCCTGGCCACGCCCCCCAGCGGCTGGACCTTCACCACCAGGATGTCGGCCGCGCCCATCTCGGCGACCTCCACCGGATCGGGTCGGAGCCTGACCAGCTCGTCGGCGGCCAGGAGGACGTCGGTCCGCCGCTTCAGCTCGACCATCTCCTCCAGGGTCCTGACCGGCTGCTCGACATACTCGAGATCGAACCGGGAGTAGGAGGCGAGGCGCTCGGTTGCCGTTTCGAGGTCCCAGGCGGCATTGACGTCGATCCGGATCTTGCCCTCGGGCCCGATCGCCGACCTCACCGCGGCAAGACGCTCCTCGTCCTCCTCAGCGGTCTGACCCGGTTCGCCCACCTTGACCTTGGCCGTCGAAGCCCCCGATTCGAGGACCAGCCTCGCCGCGATGTCGGGAGCCACCGACGGCACCGTCACGTTCACGGGGATCGACGACCTGCCCGGTGTTGGAAGACTGCTGCACGCCGCTTCCAGTGCCGATGCCAGCCATCGCGTGGTCACATTGGGGGGGTAGTCGGGGAAGGGGGAGAACTCGCCCCAGCCCGACTGCCCCCTGATCAGGACCGCCTCGCGATGATCGACCCGGCGGAACCGGTGCCGCATCGGTATACGGATCGGATGAAGCTCGAGGGCCTCGAGAAGTGCGCTCACCCGCTCTGCTCCTGGCGCAGGTATGCGATGAGACGATCCACCTGGGACTCGCTCAGGGTCGAGGAGAACGACGGCATCCGACCTCGGCCGTCGGTGATGGACACCCGGAGAAACTCGTCGGGCTGGCCGGCGGAATTCGACCCCGGTCCCAATGCCGGCCCGAGGCCGCCTTGGAGTTGGGCGCCATGGCAGTTCGAGCAGAGCTGGAGGTAGATCTCCTCAGCCCCGGCCTCGGGGGCGGGACGGCCCAGGCATGAGGAGACGAGCAGCGCTCCGACCACCACGGCGAGCAGACGCATCATGACCGGCGATGGTATGAAACGGTGCCGGCGAAGCTCAATCGGGCCGCAGCCCCGATCTCGCCCGGGCCGCCAGGTCCCTGACCAGCTGCGCCTTCTCCCTGGACACGATCAGAACCACTTCGGGCGTCTCGACCACCACCAGATCGTCGACACCGGCGATGGCGACCGTCCTCGATCCGGAGTGGACGTAGGACCCGCTCACGTCGAGCGCCACCACGTCTCCGCTGATGACATTGCCCGCGTCGTCCTGCCTGCTCAGCGCCCACACCGCCTGCCAGGAGCCGATGTCGTTCCAACCGGCGTCGAGAGGGACGACAACGGCGTGTTCCGTCTTCTCCATGACGGCGTGATCGACGGAGATCGAGGCCGCTTCGGAGAAACCGTCGCCGAGCGCGATTCTCCCGCTCCGGTGGGAGGGCAGTGCCCCGGTCACCGCCTCGACCACGTCGGGGACGTGACGCCGTGCTTCCTCGAGGATCCGGCCCACGGTGAAGACGAACATGCCCGAGTTCCAGAGATGGCCCCCTCGGGCGAGAAGACGCTCCGCTTCTTCGACATCGGGCTTCTCCTTGAATCGGGCGACCCGGAAACCGCCCTCGATGGCGGCACCTTTCTCGATGTAGCCGTATCCGGTCTCGGGGCGGGTGGGCTCGATCCCGAAGGTGACCAGGTCACCCTTGGAGGCAAGGTCGACCGCCTCGGTCACCGCTCCGGCAAATGCGACGTCGTCGGCGATCAGATGGTCGGATGGGAGGACGACCAGCACTTCTTCGGGGTGGGAGACGAGGGCGGCGGCGACGACGGCCGGGGCGGTGTTCCTGCCCGACGGCTCGACGAGCACCGCAGTCACATCTGCCTCTGTGGCGACGATTGCCTCATCCACCGCCGGCACGTGCTCGGCGCCGGTGACGACGGTCATCGGCCCTACCCCGGGGATCCCACGCATGCGGCGAAGGGTCGCCTCGAACAGCGGCTCCTCGATGAGCCGGAGGAACTGCTTTGGGCGCTCCCTGGTCGACAGCGGCCAGAGACGGGTGCCGGCGCCCCCGGAGAGGATCACCGGTCGTATCACGGGCGTCACCTGGCGAGGCTAACCGGGGTGGATCCGGGTCGTGCTACGTTGCCGCCTCATCCGATGAACGACTTCTTCCTGATCCTCCACGTCCTCTCCGCTGCGGCCTGGATCGGCGGTGGATTGTTCAGTGGGTTCGTGGCGCCGCGAATGGCCGGACGGGGCGGAGAGGCCGCACTGGGCTGGGCTCGCACCGCGGCCGAGGCGGGGATCAAGTACTTCAACCCGGCGGGGGTGCTCACGGTGCTCACCGGAGCCGGGCTGGTCCTGGTCGGCGATCTCTACGAATGGAGCGACACCTTCGTCTCGATCGGTCTCGGGGTCGCCCTCGCCGCCGCATCGATCGCGGTATTCGCCCATCGCCCCGGCTCGGCCAGGATCATCGCCGCGCTGGAGTCGGGCGACATCCCGACCGCGGTGTCCGAAGGGAAGAAGGCCGCCATTTGGGGATCGGTGACGGTGGGGCTCCTGATTGTCGCCGTGGTGGTGATGGTGCTCAAGACCGGGTCGGTTTGAGGCGACAGCCCTGGCCCGGTCGGGAGTCCTCGCCATGCGGGGACGAGGCCGGTATCAGTCGGTGACGCCGATCGAGATGTAGCCGCATTCGGCACAGATCTGCCGGACGATGCCGATCCCCCCGGGTGCCTCGACGAACTCGTGCACGTGCGACGCCCGATTCCTGGCGAAGGCCGATCGAACCGCACCGAGCAGACCGCTCCTCTCCCCAGCCGGGGCCGCTGCCCCGGCCAGGACCGGGGTTCGTTCCGGCTCCCGATCCCCCGGCTCCTCGGGTGGGCCGGGGCTCACGGAGACCTCCCCCTCGTCGCCCTCGAGGTGGTCGAGATCGACCACGACCTCGTGCCGGCCTCCCTCCTCCCTCGGGGTCGGCTCGACCAGGGCGGCAGGCTCCACCATCGGCCCGGGGGGCGGGGTCTCCTCGTAGTACTCCTCGCTCCCGTCCGACGGCATGTCGTCCTGGGGCGGTTCGGCGTCGGGCGGCGGTTCATCCCACGGCGAGTCGGCCAGCGGCGGTCGCGCCACGCCCGAGGAAGGGACCTGGCCCGCGCCCCCCGACGACGGTTCGACCCGGCGCGGGATCAACCCGGGGCCCGGTCGCAGTCTTGCTGTCCCCGACCCAGGAGCCGCCCTCTCGATCGGATCGATCGCCACCGTCTTCTCCGCCGGCTCGTCCTCGATCGGCGCCGGGGCGAAGACGGCGGCAATCTTGTCATCGGCCGAGACGATCTCGACCAAGGGGGGGACGACATCGGCGACCTGCCGCGATGCGTCTTCATCCTCCACTTCCAAGGGCTCGGGGACGTTGGAGTAGGCGTCGATCCTCTTGGTCCACGAAGGTGCTTCGACCGGCTGGCCCATGCTCTCGATCGGGGCGAGTCGGGCGGCAGGGCGCCCGACCGACTCCAGGTTGTACAACATCGCCTCGCGCAGATCGCCGATTCGGGAGGCGAGGGTGCCTCGACGCGACCGCCCTACCGCCACCATGCGGCGTGGCAGGCTCATCGACTTGAAGCGGGCCCAGACCTCGGCCATGTGGTCGACGCCCTTGTAGGCGAAGTCGACCGGCTCGTCTGCGATGAAGGTGATCTCCTCGTCGGCGAGGGCGAGGGAGAAGGCGCTGGAGACCAGACGCGAGGCATGAACGTCGAACAGGGACCATCGACCCAAGGACTCCCCCTCGAGGAACACCTCGGTCTGATCGCCTTCGACCACGATCGTCGCCGGGACCCCGGGATGGTCTACTTCCGGAATCCTCACCTGGCCGGTGAACTTCACCTTGACACCGTCATATCTGCGTCCTACCCGCCCCGCCTTCCATCAAGATCCCATTTGGCCACGGAAAGTCAAGCTCATTCACGAGTATGCATCCAAGGGAGGGCAGGCGCACATCAGGTGGCGGTCTCCGCCCGGCCCGTCGATCCTCGACACCGGTGGCCAGTACTTGTCGCTTCGCAACGACGGCACCGGGAAGGCGGCGGTCTCCCGGGAGTAGGGGTGGTCCCAGTGGTCCGACATCACCTGTTCCGCCGAGTGTGGGGCATTGCGCAGCGGGTTGTCCTCGGCGCTCCACTCCCCGGACTCGACCCGGGTCGCCTCCTCATGGATGGCCAGCATCGCCTCGACGAACCGATCGAGCTCTTCCAGGCTCTCCGACTCGGTGGGCTCGATCATGAGAGTCCCCGGGACGGGGAAGGAGAGGGTCGGAGCGTGGAACCCGTAGTCGGCGAGACGCTTTGCCACGTCCTCGGCGGTGACCCCGCAGGCCCGGGTCATGGGTCGCAGATCGACGACGCACTCGTGGGCCACCCGACCCCGGCTCCCCTGGTACAGCACCGGGAAGTAGGGGTCGAGACGCCGAGCCAGGTAGTTGGCAGAAAGGATGGCCACCTTGCTCGCCGCCCTCAGCCCCTCGGCGCCCATCAGACACAGATAGGCATACGGGATGGGGAGGATTCCCGCCGACCCGAACGGGGCGCCTGAGATCGGGCCCACCCCGCGGGCCGGGCCCGCCCTTCCCGACATCGGGTGGTTGGGCAAGAAGGGGGCGAGATGGGTCTTGGCCCCGACCGGTCCCACCCCGGGCCCGCCGCCGCCATGGGGGATGGTGAAAGTCTTGTGCAGGTTGAGATGCCCGATGTCGGCCCCGAACCGGCCGGGGCGGGCAAGACCCACCATCGCGTTGAGGTTCGCCCCGTCGACGTAGACCTGACCTCCGTGAGCGTGCACGATGTCGATCAGCCGCCCGATTCCCTCCTCGAACACCCCATGGGTCGAGGGATAGGTGATCATCGCCGCAGCGAGCCGGTCGCCATGCCGGGCAGCCTTGGCTTCCAGGTCGTCGAGGTCGACGTTGCCCGCCTCGTCGGTGGCCACCACCATCACGGTCAGCCCGGCCATGACCGCCGAGGCGGCGTTGGTGCCGTGAGCCGAGGACGGGATGAGACAGATGTCACGCCCGCCCTCACCGATCGACTCCTGGTAGGCCCGGATTGCGAGAAGACCGGCCAGCTCCCCCTGGGAGCCGGCGTTCGGCTGCAAGGTGACCGCGTCGTAGCCGGTGATGCGACAGAGGAGATCGGCCAGCTCGTCGATGAGCTCAAGGTATCCGGCTGCCTGGTCGTCGGGGGCGTAGGGATGGATGGCGGCGAACTCGGGCCAGGTGATCGGGACCATCTCGGTGGTGGCGTTGAGCTTCATGGTGCACGATCCGAGCGGGATCATGCTCCGGTCCAGCGCCAGGTCCCGATCGGCGAGACGACGCAGGTAGCGAAGCATGGCGTGCTCGGAGCGATGAAGCCTGAACACCGGGTGGATCATGAACTCCGAGCGCCTGGTCAGGCTGTCAGGGATCCGGCCCGCCTCCGTCTCCGGGCTCGGTGTGACCGAGAAGGAGGCGAGCACCTCCACCACGACCGGGTCGGAGGTGGTCTCGTCCAGGGCGATCCGGACATGGTCGTCGTCGACAGGACCGAGGTTGATCCCCCGGCTCAGTGCGGCGGCGACCACTTCTCCGGCCCGTCCCGGCACCCGCACCGTCAAGGTGTCGAACCAGACGTCGTTGGCGATCTCGATCCCGGCCGACTCCAGCGAGCCGGCTATCCAGCTGGTCTGACGATGGACCTCCCGTGCTATCTCCTCGATGCCCTCGGCCCCATGCCAGCAGCCGTAGAACCCGGCGATCACGGCGAGCAGGACCTGGGCGGTGCACAAATTGGAGGTCGCCTTCTCCCGCCTGATGTGCTGCTCCCGGGTCTGCAGCGCCAGCCGGTAGGCAACCCGCCCCGAGCTGTCCCGGGACACCCCTACCAGACGACCGGGAAGGGCGCGCACGTGCTCCTCCCTGGTGGCGATGAACCCGGGATGGGGGCCCCCATAACCGAGCGGGACGCCGAAGCGCTGAGCCGAGCCCACCGCGATGTCGGCGCCCCAGTCCCCTGGTGGGGCGAGCAGAGCCAGGGCGAGGAGATCGGTCGCCACCGTGACCATGACACCGGCTGCTCTCGCCTCCTCGACCAGAGGGCGGTGATCCCGGACCTGGCCCGAGGAGCCGGGATATTGGAGGAGCAGGCCGAAAGCCGCCTCGCCGTCGAACCCCTCTGACAGCATCCGGATCTCGATCCCGGCGG
>DATHUL010000255.1:0-5136 GCA_035462285.1 Acidimicrobiia bacterium | reverse complement strand
ATGAGGGCGTCGCTCGCCGGGCGCCTCCTCCGGGACCGGGCGGGGGTAACGGTCCTCGAGGGCGATGGCAACCGGCGTGGCGGTGAAGACCGAGGAGTAGGTGCCGACCAGGATCCCGATCAGGAGGGCGAGGGCGAAGTCGGCCAGGGTGTCCCCGCCGAGAACGTAGAGAGCGGTCAGGATCATTATCGCACCCAACCCGGTGTTGATGGTCCGGGGCACGGTTTGGAGACAGGCTTGGTTGGCGATCGAGGCGATCGGCTCTTCGGGGCGCTCCGCCTGCCTCTCCCGGATCCGGTCGAAGATGACCACCGAGTCGTTGATCGAGTACCCGATGATGGTGAGCAATGCGGCCAGGAACACACCGTCGAGGGTCTTGCCCAGCCAGGCGAAGACGCCGATGACGATGGCCACGTCGTGGAACATCGAGACCACCGCCGCGGTGCCGATGGTCCATCTGAACCGGATGGCCAGGTAGGCCAACTGGGTGAGCAAGGCCAGACCGAGCGCGATCAGGGCCCGATTGCGGATCTCGACCCCGAGGGTGGGCCCGACGAACTGGTCCCGTTCCACTGCCACGTCGCCCCCGACCCTGGCCATGGTCTCCTCGAGCGACCGTTCCTGGTCGGCATCGAGCTGCTCGGTCCGGATCACGATGTTGCCCTGCCCCGACTCCTGGATCAGGGCCCGGGCCATTCCCTGATCGGCGAGCTCTGCGCGCAGCTCCTCCAGGTCGACTTCCTCGGTGACCGAGAACTCGACCAGCCGGCCCCCGAGGAACTCGAGCCCGAAGTTGAGCCCGCGGCCGACGATGCCGCCGATGGCGATCAGCACCAGCACCGCCGAGACCACCAGCCACCGCCTCGGGCTCCGGAAGAGATTCGGCCCCGAGGTCCGCAACCACTCCTGGAGTCTTCGTCCCACGTTCATGCCCACCAGCCCCGGGCGCTCCTCCAACGCCTTCACCTTGGAGAGCATTTCGAGCAGCACCCTGGTGACGACCAGGGCGGAGAACATCGAGACCAGGACACCGATGGTCAGGGTCACCCCGAAGCCACGCACCGCTCCCGAGGCGAAGAAGAAGAGCAGTAGAGCAGCGAGCAGTGTGGTCACGTTTCCGTCGGCGATGGCACTCCAGGCACGCTGGAACCCGGCCACGATCGATCTCCCCAGCGAGGGGTCCAGCGCGTACTCCTCTTTGGCCCGCTCGTAGACGAGGACGTTGGCGTCGACCGCCATCCCGATGGCCAGCACGAACCCGGCGATTCCGGGCAGGGTGAGAGTCGCTCCCAGACCGGCCAGAACCGAGTAGGAGAGCAGACCGTAGACTCCGAGCGAAATGGCCGCCACCACCCCGATCAGCCGGTAGAAGGCGATCATGTAGAGAATGGTGAGCCCGGCGCCGATCAGGGCGGCGTCGAGGCTGGCTTCGATGGCGGCCGCGCCCAACGAAGGGCCGATCGTCCCCCGCTCGATCACCTCCACAGGCACCGGCAGTGCACCGGCCCGGATCAGCAACGCCAGTTCCCCGGCGCTCTCCTCGTCGAAGTTGCCCGTGATCAGGGTCTCGCCCCCGGTGATCCCCACTCCACACTGAACCGAGGGGGAGACACTGGGGCTGGAGAGGACGGTTCCGTCGAGAACGATGGCCACCCGTCGGGTCGGGTCGCCTATCGGTGCGCAGGCGGCCTCGGCGGTGAGCTCGCCCCACTGCCGCTCTCCCTCGGGAAGGAAGGCGATGGAGACCGCCCACAGTCCCGACCCCTGGCTATCGAAGATCGACGCCGCACTCTCCACCTGGTCGCCGGTGAGCGAGGCGGGACCGAGGACCACGTCTTCACCAGGCTCGCCCGGGAGCACCAGAGTGTCCGGGTCTTCGGGGCCACCGCCGGTGGCGACAGACTCGAGGACGGGGTGGAAGGTGAGCTGGGCGGTCCGGCCGATGACCTCGAGTGCCTGGTCGGGGTCCTCCAGCCCGGGCAGCTCGATGATTATCCGGCGATCGCCCGACAGCTGCAGCGTGGGCTCGGCCACTCCGAAGGCGTCGACCCGACGCCGCAGCACCTCGAGGGTCCTGGTGGTCACCTCGGAGTCGACTGTGACCTCCGGCGTGTCCTGCGCCTCGAGGACGATCTGAGTGCCGCCGCGGAGGTCCAGCCCGAGATTGATCGGGTTGTTGAGGACCAGGTACACCGCGACGCCGATCGAGACCACGGTCCAGAACAGACGCCACCGAGATACTTTGAGCATCGGGCAGCCCTTCGAGTGTGCGGCGGGACCGGCGCATGCTATCGGTCGATGCCGCCGATTACAGATCGCTCCGGGCCGATCGGGACGGCCCCGGGTGGTCAGACGCCGGCACCCGGTATCCTTCCCCCATGCGCGAGAAGGTCACCGTTCCCACCATCAGGGCCCGCAAGGGTGGTCCCAAGATCTCGATGATCACCGCCTACGACTACCCGGGTGCGGTCATCGCCGACCGGGCCGGCGTCGACATCATCCTGGTCGGTGACTCCGCCGCCAACGTCGTCCATGGGATGCACACCACCCTCGAGTTCGGGATGGAGGAGACGATCATGCACGCCCGGGCGGTGAAGCGGGCCGATCCTCGCTCCCTGTTCGTGGTCGACATGCCGTGGCTCAGCTTCCACATCTCGCCCGAGGACACGGTCCGCAACGCGGGTCGGATCGTCCAGGAGGGCGGGGCCGAGGCGGTCAAATTGGAGGGAGGTCGTAAACGTCTCCCGGTGATCGAGCGTCTTCTCGACGCCGAGATCCCGGTGATGGGTCATCTCGGCCTCACCCCGCAGTCGGTCCACGCCATGGGTGGTTTCAAGGTGCAAGGGAAGATGGTGGACGCCGCCCAGCAGATCATCGAGGACGCCCGGGTCATCGCCGACGCCGGCTGCTTCTCGATAGTGCTGGAAGGAGTGCCCGACATCCTCGGCGAGTTGATCACCAAGGAGGTCGATGTGCCCACCATCGGCATCGGGGCCGGCCCCTCCACCGACGGACAGGTGCTGGTGTTCCACGATGTGCTCGGTCTCGGGTCGGGCAACTACCCCAAGTTCGTTCGCAGGTACGCCAATCTCGCCGACGAGGCGGTGGCGGCCCTGGAGCGGTACGTGGCCGACGTCGGCTCGGGAGACTTCCCCGGCGACGATGAGAGCTATCACGTCTCCGACGAGATCGCGGCCGAGATGCTGAAGGGTCGGACCTCCGACTGACCCGGCTCATCTGCCTGATGCTGGCCCTGGCCGCCTGTTCCGGCAGCATCGGTTCCCAGACCCCCACGACCACCGCCACCTCGCCCCCGGCCACCCCGGGCACGACGGCACCCGTGACCGAGACCACGGTGAGCTCGACTGTCGGCGACCAGGTCGGGTTCCCAATCACCGATGTCTCGGTGGGCGACACCGAGCTCCGGGTGTGGGTGGCCGACGATGGGGCGGAGCGGTCGCAGGGCCTGCGTCGGGTGGCGGCGCTGCCCGGTGACATCGACGGCATGCTCTTCGTCTGGGACTCCCCGACCGAGACCGCCTTCGTCATGGAGGACACGCTCATCCCTCTCGACGTCTGGTTCTTCGACGACGAGGGGGCCCTGGTCGGCACCCATGCCATGACGCCCTGCGCCGAGGAGCCGTGCCCCACCTACCCGACGCCGGGCCCGGTGCGATGGGCCCTGGAGACGCCGCTCGGGGCGCGGCAGTTCGAGGAGGGGGCGCGCCTCACGACTTCCCCATCCGGCTGAGCTCGCCCTACAATCAATTCTCCGCACCGACGTCTCGCGCCGTTCGGTTGCGTCAAGCCCCTGCCCCACCGGGTTGGTGGGGCCTTCCATACGGATGTCCACAGGAGGTCACATGCGCGACTATGAGGTAATGACGATCCATCGGCCCGAACTGGCCGAGGACGAGGTCGAGGCCAGGATCACCGATCTGGAATCGCATCTCTCCGGTCAGGGAGCGACCGTCGGTGGGCGTGATCTGTGGGGGAAGCGACGGTTCGCCTACGAGATCGACCACATATCCGAGGGTTACTACTCGGTGGTCACATTTCAGGCAGAGGCGGCTGCCGTCGACTCACTCGATCGACTGCTGACACTGGCCGACGAGGTGGTTCGACACAAGATCGTGCGCAAGGACGCATGACTGGAATCAGTCCCCCTGTCGAGGCATGATCGACATCGGGACCTGAGCAGAGGAGATTTCACATGTCGAACAACGTCACACTGATAGGCAACCTGGTCGATGACCCGGAACTGCGCTTCACCCCCTCGGGGGTGGCCATGGCCAAGATTCGCCTCGCCGTGAACCGGCGCTGGCGCGGGAACGACGGCGAGTGGCAGGAGGACACCAGCTTCTTCACCGGCACCGTCTGGAGGGAGCAGGCCGAGAGCGCAGCCGAGTCGCTGCAGAAGGGGACCAGGGTCATCGTGACCGGTCGTCTCGAGCAGAGGAGCTGGGAGACCGACCAGGGCGACAAGCGATCGGTGGTCGAGATCCAGATCGACGAGATCGGCCCGTCACTGCGATGGGCCACCGCCTCGGTCAACAAGACCCAGCGCTCCGGTGGCGAGTGGAGCGGAGGCGGCGGCGGAGGCCAGGGCGCCGACGTCCCCCCGGCACCGGTGGCGAGAGAGACCTACGGGCCCGACGAGGCCCCGTTCTGATTCAGGAGAGCTAGCTGAATGGCAAGAAAGAGCACCAACAACCCGCGTCCCAAGCGGCGCCGGGCGGCGGAGACGAGACGGGGCCGTCCCAAGCCCTGCGCCTTCTGCAAGCAGAAGGTCGACTTCATCGACTGGAAGGACGTCTCCGTCCTGCGCAAGTACATGTCCGATCGGGGAAAGATCCGCGGCCGCCGGGTGAACGGCAATTGCCCCACGCATCAGCGTGCCGTGGCCAACGCCATCAAGAATGCCCGGGAGATGGCGCTTCTCCCCTATCTGAACACCCGATGAGACTGATACTCACCTCCGATGTCCAGGAACTGGGCAAGCGGGGCGACGTGGTGGACGTGGCCGAGGGTTATGCCCGCAACTACCTTCTCCCCCGCAAGAAGGCGGTGAAGGCCAACGAAGGGGCCCTGGCCCAGGCCGAGGCGGTGCGCGAGGCCCGGATCGAGGCGGAGCGC
>DATHUL010000254.1:0-11713 GCA_035462285.1 Acidimicrobiia bacterium | reverse complement strand
TGACCACGCAGCACGTCGAGCTCATCGAGATCCCGCAGCGCATGGGGGTCGTGCGCAAGAACGCGGCGGACATCAAGCTCGCGGTCGACGCCTTGGAGCTGAGCTTCGAGCGCGACTACATCACCACCTTCGTCATCTGCTCGGGAGACTCCGACTTCACACCTCTGGTCCACAAGCTGCGCGAGTTGAACAAGCGGGTGATCGGGGTGGGGGTCAAGGCCTCCACCTCGGCGCTGCTGCCCCCGGCCTGCGACGAGTTCCTCTTCTACGAGAACCTGGACGGGGTCGAGCCCCGCCGCGCCACCCAACCCCCCGACGAGGGCGAGGAGCAGGTCGACGACACCACCACGCCGGAGCTGGCCTCCCTCATCACCACCACGCTCTCCGGTCTGCTCCGCAGCGGTGGAGGCGAGGTGCTCGCCTCGTCGTTGAAGCGGGCACTGCTCCGGAAGGACTCGACGTTCAGCGAGGCCGATTACGGGTTCCGCGCCTTCGGCGAGTTGCTCAACCACCTGGAGAGCCAGGGTGTGATCGAACTGACCGAGGGCCCGGGCCGGGGCGATCCGGTGGTCCAATTCTCCGCGGCAGGCTCCGGCGAGAACCAGGCGTTTGCCATGTTGCGCGAGGTGGTCGAGGAGATGGCGTCCAAGGGCACCGCGGTGTTCCTCTCCGGGCTGAAGAACCAGCTCCGCAAGAAAGACTCGTCGTTCACCGAGAAGAAGTTCGGTTATGCCGGGTTCCTCCAGTTCTGCAAGGCGGCGGCCACCAAGGGGCTCATCGAGCTGACCTGGGACGAGGAGGCGGGGGACTACCTGGTCGCCGCTGCATGACCAGAACCGCCGATGTGGTCGTGGTCGGGGCGGGGATCATCGGGTCCTCGATCGCATACCAACTGGCCCGGCACGATGCAGGATCGGTCGTGGTGCTCGACAAGGGAGCCGGCCCGGCCGAAGGGTCGACCGGCGCCTCGTCTTCGATCTGCCGCTGTCGCTACACCCACCCTGAGGTGGTCCGTCTCGCCTTCCACGGACAGGAGGCCTACGGGAACTGGAGCGACTTCACCGGTCTGGAAAGGCCCCGCTCGGGTTTGCACCGGGTCGGTGTCCTCTGGCTGATGGGAGAGACACCGGAGAAGGTCGCCGCCGACGTCGACAAGCTCACCGGGGAAGGGGTCAAGGCGGAGTCGCTCGGGCCCGACCGCCTCGAGGGTCTCTTTCCGTCCCTCTCCACATGCTCGGCTCCGTTCGACATGACCGGCCAGACCGAGCACGTTTGCGTCCCGGGCCAGGCCTTCCTCTACGAGAGCGAAGGGGGGTACGCCGATCCGGTCGGGGCCAACCAGGACCTGATCGAGGCCACCCGCAGGCTGGGGGGCCTGGTCGAGTTCGACTCCCGGGTGGTCGCAGTCCTCAAGGTGGGCGATCGGGTGACCGGGGTGAGACTCGCCGACGGCTCCGAGATATCTGCCGGCTTGGTGGTGAACGCCTCCGGGCCCTGGTGCAACCAGCTCAACGCGATGGCCGGTGCCGATCTCGCCTGGACCCTCACTCCCACCCGGATCCAGACGGTCTATCGCCCCTGGCCTTCCGACCTCGGCCCGCTCCCGGTCGGGGCCGACGCTTCGACCGGGATCTACTTCCGTCCCGAGAGCGGAGGTCAGCAGGTACTGGTCGGCTCGGTCCTGGCCGAGGACGAGGAGGAGGTCGTCGAGGATCCCGACGACTTCAAACGGGTTCCCGATGCCGGTTTCACCGAGATGAAGCTGGCCGCCTTCCATCACCGGGTCCCAGCCCTCGAGGCCCGGGGCTCCGTCTCCGGCGTCGCCGGGCTCTACACCATCAACCGGGAGGACGTCCACCCGGTGGTCGGCCCCACCGGCGTGGAGGGCTTCTGGGTGGCCAACGGTTTCTCCGGGCACGGCTTCAAGTTGGCGCCGGCCATCGGCTCGATGATCTCCCAGGCTGTCACCGGGACCACCATGGACTTCGACACCGACGTCCCCATCGAGTTCTTCTCCGTCGATCGGGAGCCGATCGACCTCGCCGCGAAACACGTCCTGGCCTGATGCGATACCTCAACTCGGCCGAAACCCGGGAGGCGCTGCCGATGGGCGATGCGATCAAGGCGATGCAGCACGCCTTCTCCGGTGAGGCCGAGACTCCGCTGCGATCGATGCTGGGCCACTCGCTGGTGATGCCGGGGAGACTCGACGACATCATCGCGGTCAAGGTGGTGTCCACGGTGCCGGGAAACCCGGCCGGCCTCGTCGTCGTCTTCGGGCCCGAAGGGGAGCCGGTCGGCCTGGTCCACGGGCCCACACTCACCGCGCTCCGAACCGGGGCGGTGTGCGGCCTGGCCACGGCGATGCTGGCCTCGCCCGAGGCGGAGACGATGGCCATGCTCGGGGCCGGGGCCATGTCCTACGACCAGATCGCGGCGGTGCGGGCGGTGCGACCGATCAAACGAGTCCTGGTCTGGTCGCGGGACAAGTCCAATGCCCGATTCGTCGCCGACATGGTGGGGGGCGAGCCGGTCGCCGACGCCGACGAAGCGGTGGCCCAGGCGGACGTCATCTCCTGCGCCACTCCCTCCACCCGACCACTCTTCTCCGAGAGTGCGGTGGGGGAGATGACACACGTCAATGCGGTCGGGGCGTTCACACCCGAGATGGTCGAGCTTCCTCCCGAGTTGTTGGAGCGGGCCTATGTGGTGGTCGACGATCTCGATGCGGCCGCGGCCGAGGCGGGAGACCTGATCCAGGCCGGGCGTGCTCCCAACACGACCTTGCGCGAACTGCTCGCCGACAGCAACGCCCAGATCGGAGAGGACGTGACCGTGTTCAAGAGTGTCGGGATCGCGGCCCAGGACGTTGCGGCTGCCCATCTCGCCCTTCTCAACGCCGACCGGAACGGGATCGGCACCCTCCTCGCCGGCTAGTGGGCCCTAGCTGTCGATGCTGCGGCTGAGCCGGTCGAGCCGCCGATCCCAGGTGTCGCCGACATCTTCGGCCCAGCTCACCAGATCGCCCAGCGGCCCCGGGTCGAAGCTGTAGCGCACCTCGCGACCCGAGGGGTTCCGTTCCACCAAGCCGGCGGCGCCGAGGGCAGCGAGGTGCTTGGCAACTGCCTGACGCGAGATCGGCAGATCCGAGGAGAGTTCGGTCGCAGTCGACGGGCCGTTCCGGGCCAGACGGGTGAGCACCTCGAGCCTGGTCGGATCGGCCAGGGCGGCAAAGACCTGGTGGGGGCGCATCAGGCGGCGATGGAGAGGAACGCCCTGGGGAAGGGCGGATCGACCCACCGTGGTGGGAGCCCGGTCGTCCTCCAGGGGAGCAGGGTCTCCCTGACCGTGAGTGCGGTGCCGTCCCCGATCGGCTCGATCTCGATCTCGACCTGGGTGGGCAGACCCTCGTCGGTTCGCCAGGTCCACTGCAGCCGTCGCCCGGGGACGATCTCCTCGACCGTGCCCCACACCACCGGCCCCTCCTCCGGAGTCAGGATGATCCGGCCACCTGGTCGGGCATCGATCTCGACCTCGCCCTCCATCCAGTCACCGACCAGGTGACCGTCGGTCAGGTGCTCCCAGACCGAGTCGGGTTCGGCGGGGAGGTCGATCGAACGCTCGACCGCGACGTTCCCGGCCAGCTCCTCGAAGCGCTCTTCATCCATACCTGCAACTTAGCAGTTGCGCGTCGTCTATGCTCGAATGCAACCGGCGAGTTGCGCAAAGGAGGACACCATGCTGATACCCACCGTGATAGAGCAGACCAGCCGGGGGGAGAGGGCATACGACATCTATTCCAGGCTGCTCGGTCATCGGGTCGTGTTCCTCGGTCGACCCGTCGACGCCGACACCGCCAATCTGATCGTGGCCCAGTTGATCCATCTCGAGAGCGAGGACCCGGATAAGGACATCTCGCTCTACATCAACTCTCCCGGCGGTGAGATGTCGTCGATGATGGCGATCTACGACACCATGCAGCACGTCCGACCCGAGGTGATGACCGCATGCATCGGGATGGCCGCCTCCGCCGCCGCCCTCATCCTCGCCGCCGGCTCGCCGGGGAAGCGCTACGTGCTTCCACACGCCCGGGTCCTGATCCACCAGCCACATCTCACCGGCAGCCTGGAGGGCCAGGCGTCGGACATCGAGATCCATGCCCGGGAGATCGTGCGACAGAAGGAGGAGATGACCGCCATCCTCGCTCGTCACACCGGCCAGACCCCCGAGACCATCGCCGTCGACACCGACCGCGACCGCTGGCTCACCGCCGAGCAATCGGTCGACTACGGCCTGGTCGACAGCATCATGGCCCCCAGCCGAGTCCCTTCGGGACTCGGGCAATAGGCCCTAGGCAATAGGCCCTAGGCCAGACGCGTTCTGGCTCGTAGCTCGTTGCTCGTTGCTCGTTGCTCGTTGCCTAAGACGCTCTCGCGCCCCTTATCTCCAAACCTTCGAGCAGACGCATCGACGCTTGGCTGATCTCTTCTATCGCCTGGTTGAACACGTCCTCGTTGTGGCTGGCCGGGCGGCTGAAACCGGAGATCTTGCGAACGAACTGACGCGCCGCCGCCTCGATCTCTTCCGATGGCGCGGGGACCGCACCCTCTCGCAGGACTTTGATCGATCTGCACATAGCCCCAACGCTAGACCCGTTGCCGCCGTTCCAGCTCGGTGGAGACGAGGGCGGTGGCCACGACGAGACCCATCGGGACCACGGCCAGGGCAGTCTCGCCGGAGACTATGGCGCCGAGGAACACAAGGACGCCGGCCGCGGCCCGACCGGCGTGGAGCCGGTCCCGACGCAGGAACCTCTTGTTCCGGCTGTCGACGAAGCTGACCGGGTCGACCGGCTCGCGTAGGACGGCGACGAGAGCGAGCAGACCCATCGACGAGATGAGGAGCGGTCGGAACGTGGGCATGGTCCCAGGGAAGGCGTCGCTGAGATTGGTCACCACCGAGGACCCCACCGCGGCGGCGAGGGCAGCGAGCAGGGCCAGCCGGTTCGACTCTTCCGCCATTCGCTCGTCCACGTATATGGCCACGGCGACACCGAAGCCCATCACCCATCCCAGCGGGGTCAGCGAGACGACACTGGCGCCGAGGGCGACTGCAAACAGATCCACGGGGAGCGGGCGTCGGCCGGTGGTCTCCACCAGGATTCGAGCCACGACCAGCAGAGCGGCGAATGGGAGGATCGCCGTCTCCATGCCGAACAGCGCCCACCCGCCGCCAAGGACGGCCACGGCAACGGCGGGGGCCTGCCGATCGGGATCCAGCTCGCGGCACAGGGCCCAGGCCAAGAACGTGGAGCCACTCGCCTCCAGCGCAAGCAGGATGTCCCGTCCCTGGAAGATGGTGAGATAGGCGCCGGCTGCCCCCGCCACCGCGGTCAGGAACACGATGGACCGGTTCCATGTGTCGGACAGGTCGAGGGGTCGCATCAGGTGGGAGCGGAATCTCACGGTGCCATTCTGCGACCCGATCCGGAAAAAGGCGGGCAGCCGAATACCCTGCCCCCTCGTGACCGGGCCCTTGGAGAGCATCCGCCGTCTCCCCGCAGTGGGCGTCCTCGCCGAGAGGCAGATGGGCGGGTTCCTAGCCATCTCGGCCCTGGTCGGGGTGGGTGTGGGTTTGGGCGCCGCCGCCCTCATCTATCTGGTGACCTGGCTCGAGGACTTCTTCCTTCCGCTGGCCATCGACGAGGGACAGCCCTGGATCTTCCTCACCGTCCCCACCGGGCTCCTCCTCGCCTGGTTCATCGCCAAGCGCCTGGCCCCGGAAGTGGCCGGCGACGGCGTTCCCGAAGCAGTCGCCGCCCTCGAGGTCCACGGCGGCCGGATGCGTTGGCGCACGATTCCGCTCAAGATCCTGGCCACCGCGGCAACGGTCGGTGCGGGTGGCTCTGCCGGGCGCGAAGGCCCCATCGTCCAGGTGGGCGCCGCGGTCGGCTCGGTGATATCACGCCGGTTCCGGCTGGGGGAGGATCAGGTCCGTTCACTCGTGGCCGCAGGGGCGGGAGCAGGCATCGGCGCCACCTTCAACGCACCGATCGCGGGGATGCTGTTCGCTCTCGAGGTGATCCTGGGCTCTTTCGCGACGAGACACATGTCGGCCATCGTCATCGCCTCGATAACTGCAGCGGTGACCACCCGGCTCCTGGTCGGCTCACAACTGGCGATCGTTGCCGGCACCTATGGGCTGGGACACCCCGGCGAGCTGGTCCTCTACGCCTTGCTGGCCCTGGCCGTGGTGGCGGTCGGGGTGTTCTTCCTCAAGCTGCTCGACCGACTCATACTGCTCGCCGCCGCCCAGAACCGCTCGCTCGGGTTCATCCGGCCGGTGGTCACCGGGCTGTTGGTGGCCGGGCTGATCTTCTTCGAGCCCCGGCTGTTCGGCACCGGGCAGGAGACCACCAACGGACTGCTTCTCGGTGAGCGGGTGTCTTCTGTGACCGGAGCGGCCAGCGAGTTGTGGTGGGTCTTGATACTGCTGGCGTTGGGAAAGGTGGTGGCGACCAGCCTCACCATCACCTCCGGCGCCTCCGGCGGGGCGTTCATGCCGTCGCTGTTCATAGGCGCAGCGGTCGGGACCGGATTCGCCCGGCTCTTCGAGGGGTTCTGGCCCGCCGAGATCGAGCCGGGCGCCTTCGCCGTGGTCGGCATGGCCGGCATGTTCGCCGTGGTGGCCCGGGCCCCTCTCACCTCGATCCTCATCGTCTTCGAGGTGACCGGAGCGCGCGACTACGGGCTGATCCTGCCCTTGATGCTGACCGCCACGGTGGGGACATTCCTCGCCGAGCGGTTCCACCCCGATTCGGTCTACTCCATGGCCCTCAGGCACAAAGGGATCAAGGTGCGCCAGACCGGCGAAGTCGACCTGCTCGACACAGTGGACGTTGGCTCGGTGATGGTGACCGCGCCACAGGTGTGTGCCGCAGGCGACACACTGGCCGAGGTCGAGGATCGGCTCCATCGGACCCGATCCCACGGGCTTCCTGTGGTGGACGGCGCCGATCTGGTCGGGATCATCACCATGTCCGATCTGGCCCGGGCCGACCACAACCAGCTCACCGTCGCCGATGCCATGACCCAGCGTCCCGCCACCGTGGTCCCGAGCACGCCTGTCTCCACCGCCTTGGAGCGTATGGCGGTGCTCGGGGTGGGGCGTCTTCCGGTGGTGGCCGAGGATGAGCCGGCCCGTCTGGTCGGCATGTTCCGCCGCGAGGACGCGGTGCGGGCGTATCACGAGGCGTTGACCGCCAACACCGACATGGTGCTGCACCGGGCCCGTCTTGCCCAGCGCACCGACCCGGGGGCGGGCTATTACGAGTTCCGCATCCCGCCGGGATCGATGGCCGACGGCCGGGCCATTCGGGAAGTGGCATGGCCCGAGGGCTCGACCCTGGTCTCGATCCGGAGGGATCGTGAGGTGCAGGTGCCGAGTGGCGACACCATTCTCCGCAGCGAGGACGTGGTCACCGCCTTTGGAACCTCTGCCTCGAAGAGCCGGATGATCGAGCGTCTCAATGCCGGCGCCGACGAGCCGACCGCCGAGATCTCCCTGCACGAGATTGAGGACCAACGACCCTCTTCGGAGACAGAACCGAGCCCGTAGAGTTGGGCCGACAACGAGAGAGAGGGAAACCCTATGGACGGCGCAGGGATTGGGATAGGCCTGGTAATCGTCGCGCTGATCGTCCTGGCCGTGGTCGCCACCAGTCTGCGTCGTCAGCGTAAGAGGGCCGCCGCACTCGACCTGGAGGACAAGTCGTGGCTCCGGACCTCTGCCGTCGAAGCCGAGCCCGCGGTGCGCACCGCTCCGGTCCGCGACTTTCACGTCCACGGTCACGAGGCCCGGGTCTCGTTCGACGTCCCGTTGCCCGATGTCGACGACCCGGTCCTCAACGAATTGCTCGTCGACGAGGCGGTGGAGGTCGTGCGCGAGAAGCGGCATGCGCTTCCCATCACCGACGTCACCGAGATCGTCGTGTTCGGAGGGAGGGACGACGTGCGCGAGGTGGGGCGAACCAGGCTTCCCTCACCGGGCGAGCTGCCACCCCCCATCGAGAGCGACGTCTTCAACCTGACCCACATCGCCAAGGATCCGTTCGCGTCCCAGTTCGAGGTCGACCACTCGATCACCTACGGCACCGCCATACAGGTCCCGGCCGACGAGCTGGGCCCGCTGCGCGACGAGCTCAAGGTTCCGCTCGGGTTGGATCGAGGTCTGCGGGCGCGTGGGGTCGACCCCGACGTCTTGAGCGGCCCGGCATTCATCCTCGCCCTGCTCGAGCTGTTCGGATACCAGGTGGTGGCCCAGAACGAGCCCGACGTATACATGGCGACCAAGGGTGGCGTGCGGACCTTCATAAGGACCGACATCTATGGCGAGGGCCAGCACCCCGAGCTGAGCGAGTCGGTGGTGCGCAAGTTCGTCGCCGAGTTCTCGACTTCGGGGGCCGAACGCGGGCTGTTGATCAGCGACAAGTACGGCCCTTTCATGACCCACGACATCGAATCGAAGGACCGGCGCATCCGTTTCGTCACCCGGGAGCGAGCCCAGGCCTTCATCGATTCGATGGCCCTCGGCTAGGGCGCCGGCCCTGTTCAGACCGGGCCCGGGGTAAGATGACGCGGAGAAGGAGGGCCATTTGTTCGGTGGATTGAGAGCACAAGAGCTGCTGATAGTCCTGCTCATCGTTCTCCTCGTGTTCGGAGCGAGGAAACTGCCCGATCTCGCCCGATCCCTGGGTGCCTCCGCCAAGGAGTTCCGCAAGGGGATCGCCGAGGGTTCCGAGGACGATGCCGAGGCCCGGGCCGGGGAGGCACAGGCTGGGGACACGCCGGCTCCGGATAACACAGTCGCAGACACGAAAAACCCCGACTAGACACGCTGGAACCGAACCTGCGGTCGTGGCGTTGTTGAGGTAGGCCTCCGTGACGGAGTCCGTCCCACTCACCTGGGAAGAGGTTGCTCGTGTTTATGGACGGAAGATCTACAACTTCGCCTACCGGCTCACCGGCAACTCCGACGACGCCGCCGACCTGGTCCAGGAGGTCCTCCTCAGGGTGCGGAGGGGCCTCGCCTCCTATCAACCGGGCAGCTTCGAAGGCTGGCTGTGGCGGATCACCCGCAACGCATTCCTCGACGACGTCCGCCGCCGCAACCGACGTCCCACCACTCCTCTCCCCGATGAGGTCGACCGTTGGGACCTGGCCAGCGCGCCTGCGGCCGATGTGGAGTATTCCCGCATCTCGATCGGAGACGATGTGCAGAAGGCCCTTCTCGAGCTTCCCCTCGAGTTCCGGGAGGCGGTCGTCCTCTGTGACATCGTCGGTCTCTCCTACGAGGAGATCGCCCGGGCTGTGGCGGTTCCGGTGGGCACGGTGCGAAGCCGGATCCACCGCGGTCGAAAGCTCCTGCGGGAGTCGTTGACATGAACCACCCCGTCGAGCTGATCAGTGCCTATCTCGACGGGGAGCTCTCCCGTCTCGAGATCGGCCAGCTGTTGACCCATCTCGACGGGTGCGGGCGCTGCGCGGCCGAGCTCGAGGAGATGCAGACGGTGAGATCGGCGGTTCGGTCCCTGCCCCTTCTCGAGCTGCCTGGCGGGTTGATCCCCGAAGCCGACGCAGACGTGGTGCCGCTCCATCGCAACAAGGGGTTCCTGGTGGGCGCCGCCGCGGCCGTGGTGGCGCTGGTCATCGCCATCGCCGCCCTGATCACCCCGGCCGCCGGCACCGTCTCGCTCGAAGAGCTCAACAGCCGCTACGGGGCGCGTGCCTCGCTCGACCCTGCCTTCGGGCCGGCCAAGGTGGTCGTCCCCGATCTCGCCGGACTCCTCGAATGAGGAGGTTGGTCGTCTTCGTCCTCGCCCTGGTGCTGCTCCCGGCGGCCACCGCCTCGGGGGCCGAGCTCGACGAGCTGCTCGACGAGAGTCGTGACGCCTCATACCGCGCCGAGCAGGTGATCACCTGCTCCACCCCCGACGGTGTTCGGGACGCGGTCATCGAGCTGAGCCAGGCTGGCGGAGAGATGCATGTCGGTGCCCCGGCCGCTCCCGACGTCGAGGTGGCGGCGGGGTCGGGTGGTTGGGCCCTTGTGCGGGAGGGCTCGGTGGTGAGCAGCGCAACCGTCCAAGGCGCCGCTGACGCACCCCAACCGCGATACAGCGTCGACGACGGCGTCGACACCGAGTACCTGGGCCGTGAGGCGACCAGGTACGAGATGGCCGGGGACGGCGTGGTTCGCGCCGAGCTCATCTTCGACGTCGAGATAGGGGCGCTGCTCCGTCTGGTCACCTTCAATGGAGACGGGACCATCTACTGCGAGCGCCGGTTCCTCACGTTCGATCCCGAGGCCGCTGCTCCCTCGGGCCAGGACTCCGTCGCCCTGACCGAGTCCGCCGTGGGTGGCGTCGAGTCGGACCTGCCCGAGACCCTGGCCGGGTTCGATCGCCTCGACGTCTACCAGGACGACGAGGGCTTCGTGTTCGCCTACTACTCGGATGGCTTCTTCTCCTTCGCCGTGTTCCAGATCCCCTCGGTGCTGACCATCGACACCGGCTTCCCGGTGACCCTGGCCGACCGGGTCTACACCCGGTCCTTCAGCCCGGGACAGGTGACCTACGCCTGGGAGACCAGGACCGGGGCCATGGCCATGGTGGGCGATCTACCGCCCGACATGCACGAAGAGGTCCTGGCCGGGCTGCCCGCGCCCCAAGACCCCGGTCTGCTCCGCCGGCTCTGGAGAAGCCTCTTCGGTTAGAAGAGGCAGCCCGATCAGTTCCAGCCGTCGAGCAGGACCCGGGCCGCCCAGGCGGTGGGATCGCGCAACTCGGCAGCCGAGGGCATCCGGGTCGGGTCGGCCCAGAGCGTCTCCAAGGCGTCCTCCCCGTAGCGACGCTCCACCTCCTGGTTGAACACGTCGCCGAGGCGGGTCGCCTCCGGCGGTATGGGGCCGACGCCGATGGCCGGCACCGCCTCGGTCGCCTCTCTGGTCTCGTCCCTGCTGGCGGAGATCCGGTCGAAGTCTGGCGCCAGATCGGCCACGGCTCGACGCGCCAGCAGTCGTCCGCATCCGGTCACCGTTCCGAGAAAGGCCTCCAGCTCGAGACGGGGAGGCTCCGCCTCCTCGCCCCCGATCAGACCCTCGAGCCCGCCGGCCTCCTGGATCGCCTGCTCGATCGCAACCGGGTCGGAGCCCCCGGCCATCAGACCACTGAGCATGGTGGGGTCGATCCTGACCGCGTCGGCGTAGGCAGTGGCGAGATGATGGAGATGGTCGTGGATCCAGGGAAGTTGGGACACCGCCCGGAAGGCGACCTCGTTGGCGACGATCCAGAGCCTGATCTCCCTCTCGTCCAGGTCACCCGGCCCGGTCATCGAGCCGATGTTGGGCACGATGATGCTGATCGGCCCGGGATGCTCCTGTGGGAGCCCGGCATCGAACGATGCGACCACCCAGGTCGAGAGCGAGCCGACCAGTGACCCCACCTGGAGCCCGACGAGGGCGGGCGAGAGTTGGGCCATGAGCGGGGCGGCGGGACCGTCGGCAGCCACCGATGAGGCGAATGGCTCCACCAGCGTGCCGAAGGACTCCAGGTTGCGCTCGGCCCATCCCCGACCATCGAGGGGGAGCACGTCGGGGGCAGTGTCCACCCGGAATGGGGCGATCTCCTCGACCCGGTACTCGGCGAGGCGGGCCAACT
>DATHUL010000253.1:0-2088 GCA_035462285.1 Acidimicrobiia bacterium | reverse complement strand
CTGAGCTACGAGCAATGAGCTACGAGCTACGAGTCAGAGCGCGTCTTTCTGGCCCGTTGCCCGTTGCTCGTTGCTCGTCGCATATCTCCGACCCCAGAGCACCGCTCCCAACAAGACCACCACGCCTGCCAGCGAAGCGATCTTTCCTCCGCTTTCGGCCCAGGTTTCTTCGAACTCGAGGACCACGGTCTCTTCGGTGGGCACCACCACCATCAGCGAGGGCGTGGCCCGCCAGGGCCCGTCGGCCCCAGCAGCGGTCCAGTTCGGGAAGTAGGACACCTTGACCAGATGGGGCACGCCGATCGCGGTGGTCGTGAACGAGATCCGGTGGTTCTCCACCACGATGTCGCTCACCGCGTCGGCGGGAGTGTCGAGTTGCACGCTGGGCCGCTCGTCCAACGACTGGATCCGGGGCCAATCGGCCGGGCCGTCGGCCACCACCCAACGTTCCATGTTGTCCACGTCTTCGTACCAGTCGAGGGCCATGTCGAAGAAGCTGGGCAACTCCAGTCCGTCGGTGTCGACCACGGTGGCCGCACCGGTGAGGGATGCGAACACGTTTCGCTCCGGCACCTCGTACACCGCAGGGAGGAAGCTGGCCGCTTCGACCAGCTCGGCCTCGGGGAGCCGGTAGATGCTGAACGGGCCGGTAGTGGCCAGCCTGGTCAACTCGGCGACACCGTCGGCTCTCTCGGTCGCCTCCGGCGTCACCGACACGTAGTAATCCACCCCGAACAAGGCGAGGTGCTTCAACCCCCGCTCGATCTCTCCGGTGTGGTACCTCAGCCCGGGGATCGGGTTCGAGGGTCGCTCCGACATCTCCGACGAAGTGATGAAATGGAAAGGCGTGGTCAGGGAGGACTCGAAGTAGAGACCTTCCATCGAGGGGTGCGAGCCGTCGGTCCAATAGGGGATGAGCATCGGCGACATCGGTGTCCCATAGACCGCGAGCTCCTTGTTCGCCGCCTCCCAATGGACCCGTCCCTCGGGGAGTGCGTCGATCTCCGCCATCAGGGCCTCGTACTCGGGCCAGGGCTGTTTCGATTCGTATCCCTCGTAGTTCCATCGGGCCCAGCCGTCGACGAAAGTCAACCCGGCGAGCGCCCCCAGCACCACCACCGTCATCATGGTCCCGGTGAGGAAGGTGCGGGTGGAAAGGGTGGGGTCCCACATATACGAGACTGCGATCAACAACGCTCCGGCGGCTGCGACCGGGACCCAGGCCCACACCGGGAAATCCGAGGAGTCGGCGACGATGGAGGCGGCGACCACGGTGACGAGAACGATCAGGGCGCGCGGCCAGTGGGCGGAGAGGCGGGATGGCAGTCTTCGCGACAGCCATATGACGGCCGCTCCGGCGCCGACCGCGGCGAAAAAGGCCACGCCGAAATACCAGTACGGGAGGAGCCGGCCATTCCATAGCTTCCATCGCTCCCCGCCGAACACGGTCGGGAAGAGCTCGGGCAACAAGTTGGGCAGAGGGAAATAGAGAATCGGCAGCAAGGTCGCTGCCATCAGCGGGGCGGCGCGGGCGGTGCGACGACCGAGCCAGATCGCCCCCGGTATCGCCACAGGGAGGAGGAGCCAGAGCTCCACCGGGAAGATGTCCTTCCACTTGGATAGGGGGGTCCAGGCCATGTCCGAGGTAAACCCGATCCGGGCCAGCAGCGGCAGGGCCCAGAATCCGGCGATGGAGAAGCCCCAGACCCACACCGCCAGGGTCCTCCACAGCCCCTTTCGCCAGGGCAGCACGAACAGGGAAGCGAAGACGACCACGATCGTGGTCAGGACATGGGAGAGTGCAGTGAGGGCGAGGGCAAGGGCCGCCCACTTCAGGTATCGACGGTGGTCGCGGATCGCCCGTATCAGCAGACCCAGATAGAGCAAGGACAGGGCGAAGGACCACGAGTAGGAGAACTCGCCTGCCAGGGTGGAGGCGATGTTGCCGCCGTAGATCGAATAGCTCTCGTAGAAGGCGAACACGACCCCCGACCCCGCCGCGACCAGGGAGATGTGCTTGCCTAGACGCATCGACCGGGCCAGGTAATAAACGGCCGGCGGGGTGGCGAGGAGACCCATGACCGTGAC
>DATHUL010000252.1:0-3923 GCA_035462285.1 Acidimicrobiia bacterium | reverse complement strand
ACCGCCCACCATGCCTCCATGGCCAGATAGGGCAGGTCGGGAACCAGACGGTGGTCGAGCCCGAGTGTTCGCGCGCTCTCGGCGACGCCCCGGGCCTCGCTGCCGTGACGCCGCACCAGGCGACGGGCGATGTCGGGCTCCATGCCCGTCTCGACCAGCTTCTCGGCGGTGGCGGTCAGCACCGCCGCCGGGGCCGCCCCCGGCACCGGGATGGTGGCGGTCATGGAAGGGCGTCCCGAGCCGAGACGGGCCGCCACCCTGTCGACAACCCTCTCCGCCACCCGGCGGTATGTCGTGTACTTCCCGCCCCTGACCCGGAACAGACCGGGTCTGACCTCGGTGATCCGCTCCTCCCGGCTCAACTCGGCGGTGTCGTCGGACTCGCCGTCGTCGGCCAGGGGGCGGATCCCGGCGAAGGTGGAGATGATGTCATCGGGCCCCAACTCGACGTCGAGCACCCGACGCACCGAGTGGAACAGGTACTCCAGCTCGTCGGCCGAGGCCCGGGGGCGGTCCACCGGTCCGGTGTGGGGGACGTCGGTGGTCCCGATCAGCCACCGGTCCAGCCAGGGGATCAGGAACACGACCCGCCCCGGGACCCGGATGGTCATCCCGGTGGAAGCGTCGACCTTGTCCCGCGCCACCAGGATGTGAACCCCCCGGCTCGGAGCCACTCCCGGCTCGTCGTCGGCGGAGAAGGCGCCGGTGGCGTCGACAACCGCCCGGGTCTGCACCTGGCCCGTCTCCCCGCTGAGCCGGTCCGACAGCGTGACACGACTCATCCCCCCGGCGCCACCGTCCACCCCGGCCATCTCGACCCTGGTGATCACTCCCGCTCCCAGGGAACCGGCGGCACGGGCCAAGGCCACCACCAGTCTGGCGTCGTCGAAGACTCCGTCCGAGTACTCGAAAGCGGCGGTCAGCCTCTCGGCGCGGAGGGAGGGGACCCGGGTCATCGCCTCCTCCCGGTCGAGGTGATGGAACCGACCTCCATGACGACCGCCGAGCAGGTCGTAGAAGGTGAGACCGGCCGCCATGTAGGGGACCTTCCACCAGGCCCCGGTCACCGGGAAGACGAACCGCTCCATCTCCACCAGATGAGGGGCGAGCCGGCCCAGCAGGTTTCGCTCACCCAAAGCCTCCCGGACCAGCCCGACGCGGTACTGCTCCAGATAGCGAAGCCCGCCGTGGAGCAGCTTCGAGGAACGGCTCGAAGTGCCCACGGCCAGATCGTCACGCTCCACCAGAACGGTGGACAACCCACGTGAGACGGCGTCGAGGGCGATCCCGACCCCGTTGATCCCTCCCCCGATCACGAGCAGGTCGACGGTCTCCGAGCATGCTCGCTCCCACACCGCCCGTCTCTGCTCCAGGGGGGATCGGCTCACCGCGCTGCCACCTCCAACACCCACTCCACCTGGGCCGGGATCGAGGGGGCGCCGGGGAGCACCCCGTCGAATATCGCCCCTCCGATGGTGAAGGCCCAGGCTCCGGCCCCGGCCAGGGCCCGGATCCGCTCCTCGCTGTCGACACTGCCCGCTGCGATCACCGGGCCGGTCGAGGCCTCGACCACCGCCTTGGTCAACCCGACCGGGTCGACTCCGCTGTGCCGGTAGGCGAGGAGGTCGAGACCGGAGACCCCGGGGCGAGCGGTCAGCTCGGCGGCATGGGCGCAGATCTCCTCGACACTGCCCTGAAGCTGGGAGGGGTGACCGACCACCACCCCGGGGAAGGGGCAGTACTCGACCGCGGCCCCGTCGATGAGGCCGAGGGCGTCGTCGACATGGGTGCCGCCGAGCACGTAGTCGACCCCTGCATCGAGGGCGGCCTCAATCGAGCGCAGCTCGTCTTCACGGGAGGTGGAGACCACCTCGAGGAACATGGGACGTCCATCGGCGTGGATCTCATCGGTCAGGCCGCGCAACACGTCGGGGGTGACCCCGACGTCTTTGAAGCCGACCATCCTCAGCCCGGTCCCGGCCACCAGGCGGTAGACATCGACCGCGTTCTCCACGGTTCGGTCACCGTGGGTCAGCATGAATATGAACTCCATCTCACCTTCTGCTCTCGTCGAACTGCTCTGTCATCAGGTCACCGAGCCCGTCCAGCACATAGGTCGGTCTCGGCTCGGCGGCCATCGCCGCCTCCCGGGTGGTGGCCCCGGACACCACCAGGGCGACATCGACCCCGGCCTCCCGCGCCATGCGCACGTCGGTCTCGAGTCGGTCGCCGACGATGAGGACCTGCTCGGTGGGGAGCCCGAGCCGGTCGAGCATGGTCGCCACCATCTGCGACGACGGTTTGCCCACCACCGCCTCGGCGTGGGCCCCGGTGCAGGCCTCGATGGCGGCGAGCATGGCGGCGCAGTCGGGCAACCCGCCCTCAGGCGTGGGGCAGTAACGGTCGGGATTGGTGGCCACGATCACCGCCCCGGAGTTGACCGCCCTGAACGCGGCGTGCAGCTTGGCGTAGTCGAAGGTGCGGTCGAAGGAGACCACCACCACATCGGCAGTCTCCGCTTCGTCGTTGCCCACCACGGTGAGCCCGACCCGGGTCAGGGTCTGGGCGACGAGAGGCTCGCTGACACAGAGGGCCCGGGCCCCGGGGTGGGTGGCGGTGAGATAGCCGACCAGGGCGTCGAGCGAGGAGACAACCTCGTGTGGTGCGGTGGGAAGACCGAGCCCGGTCAACTTCTCGGCATAGTCCGAGGACGGGTCGAGCGGCTTGTTGGTCATGTAGAGGATGGACGCTCCTGCCGCTCGCAGTGCCTCGACCGTCTCACCGGCGCCGGGAAGGAGCCGATCCCCCAGATAGACCGTGCCGTCGAGATCGAGCACGAAGCCGCGGTATCCCGAGACCAGGCTCACAGCCCCGCCCCCAGCCCGTTTGCCCGCTCCAGGACGGCGTCGACGTCGTCGGCGGTCCAGTTGCCGGTGAAGAAGGCGAGATCGACCACCGAGAAGCGGTCACGCATCAGATGGCACGAGGCCACCGCCCAACGGGCCAGCTCGACGTCGACCGGCGGGTCGAGCAGGCTGAAGCGGGTGGCGGCGCCCGCCTCGGTCAGGGCGGCAACGATCAGCTCCGGGCTCCTCACCATCCCCCCCAGCTCGTCACGGAGCGAAGACCACTCCGCACCAAGAGCGGCACGGTCGACTTCGGTCCAGGCGGCCAACTTTCGCTGGTAGTCGCTCCAGCACTCCCGGGCCATGACCCCGCCCGGGTCGATCCCGGCAAACGCCTTCTCCACCAGCTCCTCTGCCACCTGGGGCGACGGCGGTGCCGTGTCGAGATCGGCCGGGACGATCCGGTCGAGCACCCGCTCCCAGACACAGGAGGCGATCACCGCGGACACACCGACCTGGGCGCCATGAAGCCCGGCGTTGCCACCCCCGGCGACGGCCGCCATGTCGAGGAGATGGCTGATCAGGTGCTCGGTACCGGAGAGGGGGGCGGTCCTGGCCACCGCGCCCATGGCCAGACCCGACTGGGTCAGGAGCAGAGCGAGCAGCTCGAGCGCCTCGGGATCGCCCGCACCGACCGCGGCGGCCGAGACGAGCAGCTCATCGCCCCGAGCGCGGAACAAATCGATCACGTCGGGGTCGTATCGGGGATCGAGACCCACCGCGGCGGCCAGTCTCCAGTCGGCCGGGGCGGTGACCATGGCCATCATCTCCGCAAACCCCGACCGGGTCAGGGTCGGGGGAGCATCGACCAGGACCCTGGTGTCGACCAGCAGCTCGATGGGCCTTGCCGAGGGCACGGTCCGCTTCACCCCGTCTTTCAAGACCACCGCCATCCCGTCGGCGTATCCGGTGACCGAGGCGGCGGTCTGCACCGCGACCAGGGGGACGCCGCTGCGATGGGAGGCCTCCTTGGCCACGTCGGTCAAGGTCCCCGAACCGACCGAGACCAGACATCCC
>DATHUL010000251.1:0-3536 GCA_035462285.1 Acidimicrobiia bacterium | reverse complement strand
ATTTATGCTGATGCAGACCGTGAGCCCGGAGTCCACGCATAAGTAACCTCCTCGGGGTGGGCGCGGTCGTCCTCCTCGTCCTCCTCAACGCCTTCTTCGTGGCCGGCGAGTTCGCCATCGTCGCCGTCGACCGCAGCCTGGTCGAACGGAAGGCACAAGAAGGTGAGCGGGCGGCGCGACGGATCCGCAACTCGTTGCGGAACCTCTCCTTCGAGCTCTCCGGGGCCCAGCTGGGCATAACCGCGACCTCCCTGATCCTCGGAGCGATCGCCGAGCCCGCCGTGGCCGGGCTCATCGAACCGCTCATGTCGGCGATCCCGTTCATCCCCGACGAGTCCTCGCTGGCCATCTCCGTGGCAGTGACGTTGTTGCTGGCGACAGGGTTCCAGATGGTCTTCGGTGAGCTGGTCCCCAAGAACCTGGCCATAGCTCGTCCCTACCGCTCGGCGGTGTGGTTCGGGATTCCAATGCAGGTGGTCAACCGAGTGCTCCGCCGACTCATCGTCTTTCTCAACAACTCGGCCAACTGGACAGTCCGCCGACTCGGCATCGAGCCCCGGGAGGAGCTGGCCGGGGTGCGCTCGATGGAGGAGCTCGAATTGATGATCCGCTCCTCGGGCGAGGAGGGACGGCTCGACGACGAGGAGCTCGAGCTGTTGACTCGAGCCATAACCTTCACCGAGAAGGTGGCCGCCGACGCGATGGTGCCGAGAGTCTCGGTGGTTGGGCTCAGCCGTCACGATTCGATCGCCGAGCTGAGAAGGTCCTCTGCCTCCACAGGCCACTCCCGGTTCCCGGTATTCGACGAGGACCTCGACGACATCGTCGGCGTGGTTCATGTCAAGGACAGCATCGTGGTGCCCCCGTCGCGGATACCGGTCACCCCGGTCGGAGAGATCGCCCAACCGGCGCTCCAGGTTCCGGAGTCGAGCACTCTCGAATATCTCCTCTCCGAGATGCAGAGGTCGGGGCGGGGGATGGCGGTCGTGGTAGACGAGTACGGGGGCACGGCGGGTGTGGTCACGATCGAGGACCTCCTCGAGGAGATATTCGGCGAGATAGAAGACGAGTACGACCAGGAGTCGGAGCCGGCGACGGGTGCTGAGGAGATCGAGGTCCTGTCCGGGCTGTTGCACCGGCACGAGGTCGAGGAGATGGTCGGCTTCGAGTGGCTCGAGGGCCGGTATGAGACTCTGGGGGGCTACCTCATCGCTCGTCTCGGTCGTTTCCCCCAAGTGGGCGAGGTGATCCGGGTGGGGGACACCTCGTTCGAAGTCCTGGCCATGGACGGCCACCGGGTCGATCAGGTCCGGGTGACCCGCGACCCCGATCGGGGAGAGACGCCCCGATGAACTGGAGCGCCCTTCTCTGGATGGTGCTTCTCCTCGTTGCCAACGGGTTCTTCGTCGCCGCCGAGTTCGCCTACATCACGGCGCGGCGAAACGTCCTGGAGCAGACCGAAGGCAGGTCGGCGCAGGTCGCGGTCGGCCTGAACCGGGATCTGTCGTTGAGTCTCGCCGCGGCTCAACTGGGGATCACCATGGCATCCCTGCTGCTGGGGGCGGTGGCCGAGCCTGCGGTTGCCGCCCTGCTCGAGCCCGCCGTTGGCCTCTTACCCGTCTCCGAGGACGTGGTGCATGTCATTGCCCTGGTCATCGCCCTGCTCATCGTGGTCTTTCTCCACATGGTGGTAGGGGAGATGGCCCCCAAGAACATCGCCATCTCCGCACCGGAGCGGTCCGCCCTCGCCATGGCGCTCCCGTTCCGTGGCTTCATCTTTGTGTTCAAGCCCCTGATCGCACTTCTCAACGCCACGGCGAACGGGGTCCTGCGTCTCTTCGGTGTGTCACCGGCGGTGGCGCTCGAGGTGGGGCATTCCGCCGAGGATCTGGCCGTCATCATCGCCACCGGCCGCCAGGAGGGGGTCATCGAGGACTTCGCCCACCGTCTCCTCACCGGGGCCATCGTCTTTGGCGATCTCGACGCCTCCGAGGTGATGGTGCCCAGACCTGACATCGATGCGGCTCCCTCCAGTGCCACCGTCGCCGAGATCCAGGAGTTGATGCGGGTGACCGGCCACTCCCGGATTCCGATCCACGGCGGCGACCTGGACGACATCCTCGGGCTGGTCCACGTCAAGGACTTGATGGTCGACGAGATCGACTCCGAGGCACCGCTCGAACGGGAGCTGATACGGGTGGTCCTGGTGGTCCCGGAGACTGCGCCGCTGCGGTCGGTCCTCACCGAGATGCGACAGGGCCGGAGCCACCTTGCGGTCGTCGTGGACGAGCATGGCAGCACGGCCGGGATCATCACACTGGAAGA
Source organism: Acidimicrobiia bacterium (assembly GCA_035462285.1). Taxonomy (GTDB): domain Bacteria; phylum Actinomycetota; class Acidimicrobiia; order Spongiisociales; family ZC4RG35; genus JARDZU01. The sequence goes on along the minus strand of DATHUL010000251.1, from coordinate 1,211 downwards.
CATCGCCGAGGAGCTGGTCGGGGAGATAGCCGACGAGCACGACCCTCACGAGCAACGGGTCAGGGTGGAGGCTGCAGGTCGAATCATCGCCGCCGGTACCGTCCGACCCGATGAGCTCTCCCGCTACGGCGTCAAGCTGTCGATCGGGGACTACGAGACCATAGGTGGGCTGGTGATGGATCGACTGGGCCGGGTCCCACGACGCGGGGACCTGATCGAGGACCAGGGTTGGCGGATCCGGGTCCGAAGCATCGAGGGCCGTCGCGTCGAAGAGGTCGAGATCACCCCCGGCGAGCAAACCCCATCCCGATCATGACGCGAGAAACGGGGCCTCGAAGGCCCCGTCCCTCTGTCCGATCCTTGGTGATCAGGAAGTCCACTCCCTGAACTTGCGCTGGATCTCCTCGGCGGATTCGCCGGTCTTCTCCTTGACCCGCCCGGCGAACTGCTCGAAGTTCCCGCGCGCCTTCTCCATGTCGTCGTCGGTGAGGTCGCCCCAGGTCTCCCGGATCTTGCCTTTGATCCGATCCCACGTGCCCTCGTCCTGGAGACGGTCCTCCCAGTCTCTTCCTGTCTGCAGTTCCATTCGAGTTCCTCCTTTTGGAAACCTCGCCCGAGCCTGTCTCGGGACGAGTTTTCTTTACCCGCAGGGAGGAGGGGTCAAACCCGACGATGTACAGGACGTGTTCTGAGGGCTGGCTAGTTGGAGCGTCCGACCACGTAGCCGAGAAGGAGGCCGCCCGCCCCGGCCCAGACCACCGAGAAGCCGTCGCCCACCCAGGCAAAAGCGGGAGCGCCGGCGATCCTCATTATGGTCGACCCGGCGATCCCCCCGATCACCCCCATCAGGACCGCTCCGAACAGACTGTCGGCGGATGCGACAAAGCCTCCGATCAGACCGGCCACGCCGCCGACGCCGCCGACGATGGCCAGGGCTTCCCAGGTGGAGGCATCTAAGAACATCGGAACAGACTAAGTCGCCGCAGGGCCCGAGTCGATGATGAATCGGGTCGTCTCAGACCGAGACGACCTTCTCCTCGACCACGGTGGCGATCGGGAACTGAACCGACCGGCCCGCCATGCTGAACGGCTCGGTGAGCAGCACGACGATGGTCGTGGGCCCTCGGGACACGACATGACCCGTATAGGTGTGAAATCCGTCTTGATCTTGTGTGATGAAGGTGACGACCATATTCGAAGTATCCGACCCT
>DATHUL010000250.1:0-6460 GCA_035462285.1 Acidimicrobiia bacterium | reverse complement strand
CCCGGGGCCTGACCGGGCCCGGAGACCCGGGCCCGGGTCCCCAGGTCTGCCTCCATGGCAGCGACCAGCCGCACCGGGTCGCCCCCGGCCTGGGAGACGAGACGGGGGACGAGGCCTTCGGGCTGGGTGAGCAGGGCGAGCAGCAGATGCTCGCCGTCCACCTCGGTGTGCCCGAGACGGGTGGCGAGCGACTGGGCCTCGCTCAGGGCCTGCTGCGATTTCTCGGTGAGTCGGTTCAGATCCATACCGACCATCCATTTTATTTCGGTGCCGGGACTGCAACTCGAGGTGAACCGGCGCGGGACAAGGCCGCCTTCCTAATGCAGGGCGTCACGTATACGTGACGCCCTGCATTGGGTTCCGGCCCCCGACGTCGGGGGCTCGCCGATAGAGTCGACTCGACAAGGAGGTTTGATGAACTGGGGTCGGCTCTTCTTCGGCGTGGTGATCGTGGCGGTGGGGACCGTGCTGCTTCTGGACAACGCAGACGTGCTCGACGCCGGGGAGACATTCGGCCGATGGTGGCCGGCCGTCATCCTATTGGCCGGGATCCTCACCTTCGCCGCCAACCCGAACCACTGGCCGGTGGCACTGATCATCAGCGCGGTCGGGCTGGCGTTCCTCCTCTCCCGCCTCGACATCGTCGACCTGGGCAACGTCATCATCCCCGCCGCCATCATCCTTGTCGGTTTGTTGGTGATCTTCGGGCGCGGACTCGGGACGAGGAGCGAAGCCGGTGACCGGATCAACAGCTTCAACGTCTTCTCCGGGAGTGAGATCGCCTCGCACTCCAATCAGTTTCAGGGTGGGAGCATCTCGGCCGTCTTCGGCGGTGCCGAGCTCGACCTGCGCGATGCCACCCCGGCGCCGGGGGCCGTGCTCGACGTGTTCGCCGCCTTCGGAGGGGTGGAGGTGACCGTGCCACGCGGGTGGCATGTGGCCACCCGGGGCCTTCCCTTGTTCGGGGGCATCGAGAACGCCACGGCCAAGGAGCAGGTCGCCGCCGATGCTCCGACACTGGCCATCAACGCAACTGTCCTGTTCGGCGGGCTGGAGATCAAGCACTAGGCACGATCACCCCGGGATCGGGGCGGTTTCGCATCCCTTCGGCGGTGCGACCCAACTCGGTCTGAAGGAAGGCGGAGAGCTGAGCCCCTGCCCCGACAGTCTCCAGCGCCGTCATCATGCAGCATCCACTCGCTCGCCTCGAAGGAGCCGATGTCGAAGGGCATGTGCCGCAGCCGAAGTCGGGGGTGTCCCCTCCGCTCCATGTAGAGGGGTGGCCCTCCCAACCAGCCGCTCAGGAACTCGTACAACTTCTGACGCGAGGTGGCTGTGTTGCTGGGGAGCATCGCCCTGAGGACGGGAGACTCCGCCTCGATCAGGTCGTAGAAGGCCTCCACCAGCGCCCGCACCGCGTCGTCGCCGCCGAGCTCGTGGTACGGCGTCGCCGCGTCGCCCCAAGGGTGTCGGCGTTCCGGGGTGGGGGCGATCTCCATGGAGCGACACGCTAACCCGGGGCCCGGGCAACGCCGCCGAGCGATTCTGTAGCGTGCCATCGGTGGACTCGATCAGCAGTCGGGCACTCAACCGCACCACCCTGGGGCGCCAGTTCCTTCTCGAACGGTCGAGCGGCCCGGCCGTCGGGATAGTCGAGTCCCTGGTCGGAATGCAGGCGCAGAACCCACACGATCCCTACTACGGCCTGTGGTCGAGGGTCGATGACTTCGATCCGACCGAGCTCTCCGACCGGATGGAACGACGGGAGGCGGTGCGGGGGGCATTGATGCGGGCCACCCTCCATCTGGCGACGACACCCGACTTCGTCTTTCTCCGTGCCCAGCTCCAACCGACCTTGGCCGCGGTGCTCGGCTCCACCTCGTTCGCCAAAGACACAAGCCATGTCGATCGAACCTCCCTTCTCGAGTTGGGACGCTCCATCCTGGAGGAGAGGCCGATGACCAGGGCCGAGCTGGCTCCCATCCTCGAGGAGAGATGGCCGGGGACACCGGGCTCATCGTTGGCCCAGGTGGTCACCTATCTGCTCCCTTTGATCCAGGTGACGCCACGAGGGCTCTGGGGCCGCACCGGGCCGGCGGCATGGGCCACCGTCGAGAGTTGGACCGGGGCGGAGTTGCCGACCACGACATCGATCGAGACGACCGTCCTCCGATATCTCGCCGCCTTCGGTCCTGCCTCGATCGCAGACATGAGAGTCTGGTCGAGGCTCAAGGGGCTGCGCCCGGTGGTGGAGGCGATGCGTCCCCGGCTCCGGGTGCTCCGGGGCGAAGACGGGGCCGAGCTCTTCGACCTCCCCGATGCTCCGATCCTCGACGAGGACATCCCGGCTCCGCCCCGGTTCCTCCCCGAGTACGACAACGTCCTGCTCGGGCACGCGGACCGATCCCGCTTCTTCGTCCCCGGCGTGATCCCTCCGGGCTGGGCGGGGAACCTCCTGGTCGACGGGGTGTTCAGCGGATCGTGGAAGCTGCACCAGTCGAGTGATGGGGCCCGGCTCGAAGTGAGCCTCCTCCGCCCGATCCGCAAAGTCGAGGCGGCGGTGGTGGAAGAAGAGGGAGAGCGCCTCCTGTCGTTCGCCCGTCCCGGTGCCGCCGGGCGTCAGGTCGAGCTCCGCCTCGCACGGTGAGCGGCCGTGGAAGCCACTGGACAAACCCCGATCCATGTGCAAAGGTTCAATCTGAAGAGCCCGAAGGGTGGCTACGGGTGCTGGGTGACTTCCCGGCTGAGAGTCTGGCAATAGGAGCCGGTGACCGCAGAACCTGATCTGGTTAATACCAGCGCAGGAAGTCGCTCATCGGGCTCTTCTTTATCCCGCCGGGCTTTGGCTGCTGCGGGTAGGCGAGCAAAGGAATCCAGAATGGCCCCATCGAGCGAACCACCGCTTCTCACCGAGGAGGGCCGCCAACGCCTGGCCGAGCGAGCTCGCCGCCTCGAGGAGGAGACGATCCCGGCCCTGGTCGAAGCCATCGACGACGAGGATGACGAGATGGCCCCCCGTCTGGAATACGACCTGGCTATGCGCGAGCTGGAGCAGCTCAAATACGTGCTCGAAACCGCAGGAAGTGTCTACGAGATCCCCGAAGACCCCGATGTCGTCCAGATTGGGGACTGGGTGACGGTTCGAATCGGAGACGACGAAGAGGTCCGTCATCTGATCGTGCACCCGGCAGAGGCAGGGTTGGACACGGGCCGGATCTCATCGGAGTCCCCCCTGGCCCTGGCCGTCCTCGGTCATCGGGTCAAGGACGAGGTCACGGTCGAGGCGCCGAGCGGGCCGTACCAGGCCACCATCGTCGAGTTGCTCCGCTCCACCGGCTGAGGCCGGGCATACTCAGATCAGGAACCACCCGACCTCATCGAGGGACGTCTCGGGGACCGACCGCGGCACCGCCACAGCGGTGGACAGCGGGACCAGCGCCATCTCCGAGCCGATGCAGGCCACCATCATCCCGTGATCGCCGTCCAGGGCAGCCTCGGCCGCCCGGATGCCCATCCGCGTGGCGAGGACCCGATCGAAGGCGGTGGGGGTGCCCCCTCTCTGCAGATGCCCGAGGATCATCACCCTCGTCTCGTACCCGGTGCGATGCTCCAATTCGGCGGCGATCCAGGTGGACACCCCGCCCAGTCGCTCGAACCCCATGTGGTCGGCTCCGATCGTGACCCGCTCACCGGTGGGAGCCGGGACTCCCTCCGCCACCACCACCACCGAGTAGTCGCTCCCCGAGTCATGACGGGCAATCACCCGCCGCGCCAGGTCATCGATGTCGTAGTGACGCTCCGGGACCAGGATCGCCTCCGCTCCCCCGGCCAAGCCGGCATGGATGGCGATCCAGCCCGACTGTCTCCCCATGACCTCCACGACCATGATCCTGTTGTGGGCCTCGGCGGTAGTGGTCAGCCGATCGATCGCATCGGTCACGATCTGGACCGCGGTGTTGAACCCGAAGGAGACATCGGTCCCCTCGATGTCGTTGTCGATGGTCTTGGGCACACCGACCACACCAAGACCCTCCTCCCCGAGACGTGCCGCGGTCCGGAGCGAGCCGTCACCACCGATCACGACAACCGTCTCGATGCCGGTGGCGTCCAGAGTCGACGCCAGCGAGGCGAGACCGTCTCCGTGCTGGTAGGGATCGGTCCGGGAGGTCCCCAGGATCGTCCCGCCTCGGGTCAGGATCCCCCGGACGTCGTCGCGGGTGAGTGGGCGGGTCCGGCCCTCCATCAGGCCCTGCCAGCCGTCTTCGATCCCCGACACCTGGGCCCCGGCCGCGCTGGCCCGGGCCACCACCCCCCTGATCGCGGCATTGAGCCCGGGACAGTCGCCCCCCGCGGTCAGGACTCCGATGTGCAGCACCGCGACAACGTAGCCTCCCGGATCGATCGAGGTCGCGCAGCAACCAGTCTTTGCCGGATGGACACGGCCCAAATAGTGTTCGTGTCTGCGGTGGGCGGCGCCGGGAACCGTCTCGGCCGGTCCGAGCTCACACCAGGACCGTGATCGTCACGGCTGAGAAGGGACGACGATGTCAGGCGAGTTCTTTGCTGATGTGAAAGGTCCGATTGTTTTCAGGGGACCGGAGTCGGTCGACGACCTGTCATTCCGGGTCTACGACCCTGATCGGGTCGTGCTCGGGAAGAGGATGGAAGACCAGCTCCGGATCGCAGTGTGCTACTGGCACTCGTTCAGCTGGCCGGGGAGCGACGTGTTCGGCTCGGGCACTTTCGACCGGCCCTGGTTGGGAAGCAGCGACGATCCGATGGCTGCGGCCCGTCAGAAGATGGACGCCGCCTTCGAGTTCTTCTCCAAACTGGGCACCCCCTTCTTCTGCTTCCACGATGTCGACATCGCCCCCGAGGCCGACACCTTCGCCGGCTCGGCGGCCAATCTCGATGTCATGGTCGACTACGCCGAGAAGAAGATGGCCGAGACCGGGGTCCGTCTTCTCTGGGGCACGGCCAATCTCTTCTCACATCCCCGATATGCGGCCGGGGCCTCGACCAACCCCGATCCCGAGGTGTTCGCCTACGCCGCCGCCCAGGTGAAACATGCCCTGGAGGCGACCCACCGGTTGGATGGGGCGAACTACGTGCTCTGGGGAGGCCGGGAGGGTTACGAGACCCTGCTCAACACCGACCTGAAACGGGAAGGGGACCAGTTCGCCCGATTCCTCACCATGGTGGCCGAGCACAAGCACGAGATTGGGTTCACCGGGACCCTGCTCATCGAGCCCAAACCTGCGGAGCCGACCAAACACCAGTACGACTACGACTGCCAGACGGTGCACGGGTTCCTGGAGCGCTACGACCTCGCCGACGAGTACCGGGTGAACATCGAGGGCAATCACGCCACCCTGGCCGGGCACTCCTTCCATCACGAGGTGGCCTATTCGGTGGCCAACGGGATCTTCGGCTCGATCGACGCCAACCGGGGCGACTACCAGAACGGCTGGGACACCGATCAGTTCCCCAACTCGGTCGACGAGCTGTCCCTGGCCCTCTACGAGATCCTCAAGGGAGGCGGGTTCACCACCGGTGGTTTCAACTTCGACACCAAGCTCCGTCGCCAGTCGATGGACCGAACCGATCTGTTCCACGGCCACATCGGCGGCATCGACACTCTGGCCCGCGCCCTCCTCGTCGCCGCCAACCTGATCGAGTCCGAGACACTGTCCCGACCCCTGGAGGAGCGGTACACGGGTTGGTCCTCAGACCTGGGGACGTCGATCCTCGGAGGCGCCGAGAGCCTCGCCTCTCTGGAGGCCAGGGTCGCCTCGGGCGAGATCGACCCGGACCCGGTGTCCGGTGGGCAGGAGTTGCTGGAGAACCGGGTCAATCGGATCATCTGGACCACCGGGAACTGATCGGGTGCCCGGCGTCGCCGCCCGACCCCCGGGTGCCCTGGACCTGGACTTGGGGCCCTACCGGGTCTCGATTGCAACCGCCTACGGTCCCCGTGTGGCGGGTTTGCGGCTCGAGGATGGCCCCGAGATGTTCGCCGCCCTTTCTCCGGACGTGGTCATCGACCGACCCGACTCCGGGACCTACCGGTTCCACGGTGGGCACCGGCTCTGGGCCTCACCCGAGGTGCCGACGATCACCTACGCTCCCGACGAGCACCCCTGTGATGTCCGGACCGACACTGATCGGGTCACCATCACTGGGCCAGCGGATCGGGCCGGTCTGATCAAGTCGATCGAGCTCCGCCTCGACGGCGGGAGGCTCTCGGTGGACCACACCATCGTCAACACCGCCCCCGAGACGATCGAGGTTGCGCCCTGGGCGATCACCCAGGTCCCCCTGGGTGGCGCCGCGCTTATGCCCTTGATCACCCCCGGGCCGTCAGGTCTCCAGGCCTCCCACAGCTTGGTCCTCTGGCCCTACACCGATCTGTCCGACCCCCGTCTGACCTGGTTGGAGCGGGCGTTGATCATCGAGTCCG
>DATHUL010000249.1:0-3042 GCA_035462285.1 Acidimicrobiia bacterium | reverse complement strand
CGCGATGTCGACACCCATCTCCTCGGCTCGCACCGCGGCCGACCTGATCTGGTCGTAGTCGGCGTGCTGAGGTTGGATCTGGACTGCAATCCGCACCGGCCTGGTCAACGTCTCCTCCAAGGACTGGACGAAAGGGGCACTCTAAGGAGTGCCGATGATTGGGCCCCCGGCCTGTGTCGGATCGTGGTGTGAGTCTCTCGAATACTCACAAACCGAACATGGTGTCCTCGATGAGATGGTCGACCACCGACTCCTGGGCCTTGCGCTCTCCGACACCGCCCTCCAGGGCGGCGCGGTAGACGGAGAGTTGGCGGTGGGCACTGGTCCCTTCCCGGGCGATGGTTCGCATGTGCCGGAGCTGTTCGATGACGTCGAACTCGGCTGCGTCCTGGGCCAGCATCTCGATCGCCTCCTCGACCAGGTCGGGGAAGGGGACCAGCTCACCGCGTCCGAAGTCGATCAGCGAGCCGTCGGTGCCATAGCGCTGGGCCCGCCACATGTTCTCCGAGATGAGCATCGGCGAGTAGACCCGCCAGCGTTGGTTGCGTCGGCGGAGCCGGAACATGTAGCCGAGGAGGCAGAGATAGAAAGCGGCGACGGCCATCGCGTCGTCGAGGCGGGTGCAGACGTCGCTCACCCTCATCTCCAGCGTCGGGTATCGGGCCGAAGGACGGATGTCCCACCACAGCTTGGTGGCGTCTTCGATTATCCCGGCTTCGACCAGGACCTCGACGATCCTCTGGTACTCGCCCCAGGACTCGAATTCCTCGGGCAAGCCGGTACGGGGCATGCTTCGGAAGATGATGGGGCGGTAGGCGAGCAGACCGGTGTCGGTGCCGGCCCAGAACGGCGACGAGGTGCTCAGAGCGAGGAGGTGGGGGAGCATGTACCTGACCTGGTTCATCAGGTCGATGCGGAGATGGTCGCTTTCGATCCCGACGTGGACATGCATCCCGCAGATGACCATCTGCCGTGCCACTTGCTGGTAGTCGGCTGCGATCCGCTGGTACCTGGGCTGCTCGGTCGTCTTCTGCTCGGACCAGTCGGCGAAAGGATGGGTGGAAGCGGCGATGATGGCCGCCCCGTGCCGGCTGACCACGGCGGACAGGTCCCGACGCAGTGTGGCCAGGTCCTCCCGGGCCTCGGCCAGCTTGGCGCACACCTTGGTCCCGACCTCGATCTGCGCCCTGAGGAACTCCGGGGCCACCTGGGGCCCGAGCAACTCCCGCAGCGAGCTCCACATCTCGGGAGGCGGGTCCTTGATCAGGTCCCTCGTCTCCCGGTCGACCACCAGGTACTCCTCCTCGATCCCAACGGTGAAGGCGGGGCGATCGATCACGCGCCGAAACCTAGTGCCCGGAGGGCTAGAGCCCGAGGACGATCACGCGTCGACGCTCCGTGACGCAGATCTCCCGGACATGGCAGCCGTCGAGGTGGTCGTTGACCAGGCCCATCGCCTGCATGAAGGCATAGACCGTGGTCGGGCCGACGAACGACCAGCCCCGCTTGCGCAGGTCCCTGGACAGGGCTGTCGACACATCGGTCGATGCCGGGATGTCTTCGGGGGGACCGTCTTCGGGTGGTGCCCAGTCCCAGAAATACCCGGCCAGGGATCCTCGTTCCGAGATCAACTCGAGGGCACGGCCCGCATTGTTGATCGTGGAGCGGATCTTTCCCTGATGGCGGATGATCCCGGAGTCGGCAAGGAGGCGTGTCACGTCTGATTCGTCGAACCGGGCGACCCGGGCCGGGTCGAAGCCGGCGAAGCCCGCTCTGAAGTTCTCTCGCTTGCGCAGGACGGTGAGCCAGGAGAGACCGGCCTGGAACCCCTCGAGACACAACTTCTCGAAGAGCCGGCCGTCGTCGGCGGTCGCTCTGCCCCATTCCTCGTCGTGGTAGACCCGGTAGATCTCGGGCTCGGACCCCCACCAGCATCGGGGGACGCCGTCTTCACCGATCCTCAGTTCCATCGGCCGACTTTATTGATCGATTGTTTCTCGTTGCTTTATCACCCGTTGCCCGGTGCCCATCTAGGTTGTCGCTCATGCGATCACCCACCCGAAGAGACGCTCTCTCCGGCGCGGTCTCCGCCGCCCTCGCCCTCGGGGTCTCCGAATTGGCGGCAGGGCTGCTCGGCCTGCCCTCCCTGATCGAGGGTCTGGGCAACTGGGTGATCGACGTGGTGCCGACGCCTATCAAGGACTGGGCCATTGCCACCTTCGGAACCAACGACAAGCTGGCGCTGCTCATCGGCATAGCGGTGGTCACGATCGTCCTGGGCGGGGCGGTAGGGATGGTCGCCCGCAACCGGTTCTGGGTCGGCACGGCGGTGTTCATCGGTTTCGCCGTGGTCGCAGTCCTGGCTGCGGTGCGCGATCCGAATCTCTCCGTCGGTGTCGCAGTCATCCCGGCCGGGCTGGCCGCCATCACCGGCATCGCCGCCCTGCAGTGGCTCCAGGGGCGAGCAAGGGAGGGCGATCCGGCGCCCGAGTCGGCTCCGGGCGATCGGTTCGACGCGACGAGACGGAGTTTCGTGCTCGGAATCGGGGCGGTGTTCGGTGTGGCGGTCATCTCCGCGGGCCTGGGGCGGGCCCTTCTCGAACGGGCCAAGCGCACGGTCGCAGGCCGTTCCGACGTGGCTCTGCCCGGCCCGGCCCGGCCCTTGCCGCCGGTATCCGCCGCGGCCGAGCTGGGAGTCGAAGGGCTCAGCCCGGTGCTCACACCGAACGAGAGCTTCTACCGGATCGACACCGCCTTCTCCGTGCCCCGGGTCGAGCTGCCGGAATGGACACTGAGCATCGAAGGCAGGGTCGATCGCCCCTACTCCATCGGCTACTCCGACCTGCTCGACATGTCGATGGTGGAGCGCGACGTCACCCTGTCCTGTGTCTCCAACGAGGTGGGCGGCGACCTGGTCGGCAATGCGCGCTGGCTCGGAGTCCCGCTGGTGGAGATTCTGGACCGGGCCCGCCCCCGGGACGACGCAGAGCAACTCGTTGGGCACTCGGTGGACCGTTTCACCGTCGGGTTCCCGGTGGAGGC
>DATHUL010000248.1:0-8135 GCA_035462285.1 Acidimicrobiia bacterium | reverse complement strand
CTTGGTGCGAGGGGTCTATGACATGACACCGTCCATGATGGCCGGGGAATGGCCACGTCAGGGCCACGCCTTCGGCCACGAGCTCCTGGGCAAAACCCTGGGATTGGTCGGGCTGGGCTCGATCGCCCGCCAGGTGGCGGTGCGGGCCGCCGTCTTCGGGATGGGACTCATCGCCTTCGACCCACTTCTCCCCGAAGACGACGCGGCGAGGGGCACGGTGGGCAGGGTGGACCTGGAGACCCTGCTCTGCACTTCGGACGTTGTCAGTCTCCCTGTGCCGCTGGGGGAGGGAACCCGCAATCTGATCGACGCGGCGGCACTGACGTCGATGAAGCCGACCGCGGTCCTGGTCAACACCTCACGCGGGGGCATAGTCGACGAGACCGCCCTCGCCACCGCCCTGCGCAGCGGGTCGATCGCAGGCGCCGCATTGGACGTCTTCTTCACCGAGCCGCTGGGGCCGGGGCCGGCCGCCACCTTCGCCGGCGTGCCCAACCTGCTCCTCACCCCTCATCTCGCCGGCAACACCGAGGAGGCGGTGCACCGGGTGGCCGGCATGATCATCACCGCGGTCGAAGAGGCGCTGGACGTCTAGACCAGCAGACGCTCCTCGTACTCGACCCGGGAGAGGAGATGGGGGTCGCCCTCGGTGATCAGGACCATGTCCTCGAGCCGGACTCCCCCGCCGCCGCGGACACCGGGCACCCAGACCAGCGGCTCCACCGCGAACACCATGTTGGGCTGGAACTGGTAGACGGTGGCGCCGGGCAGGGTCTCGCCGATGTAGGGCGGCTCGTTGGCCCCCATCCCGATGCCGTGCCCGATGAACAGGCTGAACAGATGGTCGTCTAGACCGTGCTCGGCGATCTTGGCGATGATGGCGTCGGCGCAGTCCTGGTTGGTGTTGCCCGGACGCATCTTGTCCAGACCGGCCATCAGCCCCTGGTAGACGGCGGTGTAGATGTCCTGCTGCTCCCGGGAGGGCTTGCCCACGATCGTGGTTCGCCCGATGTCGGCGAAGTAGCCGTTCCACATCGCTCCGATGTCGATGAAGCACAGGTCCTGGTTGCGGATGATCTTGTCGGTGGCGAGCCGGTGCGGCGGCGACATGTGCTCGCCCGAGGCCACGAACGGGGTGATCACGTGGGCCATCTCCCCGCCCAGCCGGAACAGGGTTTGCATCGCATCGGCGGCGACTTCCAGCTCGCGCCGCCCCGCCCTGGTCTCATCCAGGGCCCGCTGCGTCACCGAGTCCCCGATCGCACAGGCCTCCTCGATCACGGCCACCTCGAGGTCGGTCTTGATCCAGCGAGCCGTCTGCATGACGGTGTCCCCGTCGACCAGCTCCAGGTCGGGGAAGTGGGCCCGCATCGAGTCGATGAAGGAGATGTTGGCCTGATCGACTGCAAGCTTCCCCGAAGTGAGCCCCCGGGCCGAGAGCAGCGGGGTCAGGATGTCGGTGACGAACCCGTCGACCAGCTCCCGCTGCTCCATGATCGGCACCGCGTGCGCCTCGCCGATCCAGCTCATCCCGAATCGCGCCTTGTCGATCTCTCCCCCCGATCCGAGCAGGACCGGATCGTCGTCACCAGCGAGCAGGGCCCCGTTCAGCGAGGTCGTCTTGCCCGCGATCAACTGGGCCCGCAATGAGGTCAGATAGCGGACGTTCTCGTCCTTCCACACCAGAACCGCGTCGGCCTCGGAAGCGGCGAGCGCCTCGTGTGCCTTGGCCACCCTTTGCCGGCGCAGCTCGGAGAAGTCGTACCGGTCCTCCCAGTCGACGGCGAAGGGCCCTTTGGCGTATCTGGTGATGATCTTCTCCTCGTTTCCCGGTTCTGCGCTCTATATTCGGTATACTACAGAACGCGGAAAATCCAGCAAAGCGGCTTTTTTCCTGAACTGTGGGGAAGCGATGACCACCGAGAACAGCTTGCGTCTTGACACCTCGAGATCACGTCGGGTCACTGCGGTCGAGCTGGTGCGAGACGCACTGCGAACCGCGATCCTGAGGGGAGACCTGCCCGGGGGCTCCCGGCTGGTTCAAACCGACATCGCGGCACAGCTCGAGGTCTCCACCACCCCGGTCCGGGAGGCGATGCGCGATCTGGCCAGCGAGGGGCTGATCACCCTGGACAGTCATCGGATCGGGACGGTACGCAAGCCGGACTGGGATGAGATGGTCGAGATCGTCGAGGTACGGCGCGCCCTGGAAGGGCTGGCGATCCGTCATGCCATCGCCCGGATCACCCCAGGAGAGCTCGGATTGGCCCGGCAAATCGCCGACCGGCTCTCCGAGGAGGACGACATCGGCACCTGGGTCCAGACCAACATCACCTTCCACTCCATCTTTCACAAGGCGACCGGGACGAAACGGCTCAGCCAGGTGCTCCTGGCGCTGGAGGAGGCGGGAGGAGTGTTCGTCGCCCAGGCGCAACAACTCCACCCGGAGATACGGAGACGTGCCATTGCCGATCATTTCGCCTTGCTGGAGGCGTTCTCGGCCGGAGATGCGGAGAAGGCGGTGGCGATCCAGCACGGTCACATCAGCCTCCCTCTCGAGGCGTTTCGTCTCGACACCGGGACTCCGGGCGGGCGCACTCACCAGAGCGAGGAGTAGGCCTCCTTCACCGCGGCCAGACCCGTGGTGACCAGCTTGACGTCGTTGGTGGGCGAGATGAGGGTGCACCCCTTGCCGACCAGCATGTCGGCATAGTCGGGTGACGGCGTAACCGCCCCCCATTGCTTCCCATGGGAGCGACAGGCGTCGGCCACCCGGTCGATCGCCTCCAGCGACGCCATTCCGGTGAAGTCCCCGATTGCCCCCACCGCCTGGCTCAGGTCGGATGGCCCGACGAAGAGGAGGTCGACGCCGTCGATGGCCGCGATTGCGTCGACCTCGGCAACGGCCTGGGCCGTCTCGATCTGGATGGCGACGAAGGTGTCCCGATTCGCCCGCTCGGCGAAGGCGGGGAGCGGGACAGAGCCGTATTCGCCGTCGTAACCGAGTGGGTTGAGCCCGCGTCTGCCCCTCGGGGCGAACTTGGCCCATTGCACGAACTCCTCGGCCTGCGCCTCGCTGGTGATCTGGGCGGCCATGACCCCGCCCGCCCCGCTCTCGAAGCACCTGGTCACGGTGGCGTAGTCGGTCGGCGGCACCCGGACGAAGCAGTCGAGACCGTGGCCCAAACCGGCGGCGGCGGCTATCTCCACGTCGTGGGTGGTCAGCCCTCCGTGCTCGACATCGATCCAGAAGCCGTCGAAGCCGCCATGCATCCCCAGATACCGGACCATGTTGTGATGGAACATCCGTCCCACCGCGAACACGACGAGACGCTCACCTCGCTGCAGCCGTTGTTTGATCGAATCGGGCATGGGTCTCCCATCTGGACGGTCCGAAGGCTCTCCGACAGAATGTATTATGCAGCCTATGTCGCCGGGCACCGATCCTCGCTCTCCGCGACCAGGATCACGGAGATGAGGAAGCGCCGGATCCGATGACTGTGATCGACATGCATGCCCATGTCACCCCGGAGCGATACAAACGGGCGATCGCGGAGAAGGGGGAGTGGCACGGTCTCGACTCCGTCCCCGGCGAGCTGGGGCTGGGTGGATTCGACAAGTCTCTCCAGGAACGTCTCGCCGACATGGACCGACTCGGAGTGGACATGCAATTGGTCACACCCACGGTGGGGTTCTTCCAGTACGGCAACGAGCTCGATGTGACCAGGCGGATCGCCCGGGAATGCAACGACGAGATCGGCGAGATGGTGGCCGGGCATCCGACCCGTTTCGCCGGGCTGGCCACCCTCCCCATGCAGCACCCTCCCAGCGCTATTGCCGAGATGGAGCGGGCCATGACCGGGCTCGGGCTCGAGGGCGTGATCATCAGCGACCACGTCGCCGGGCGCACCTACGACGAGCCCGAGTTTCTCCCCTTCTTCCGGTCAGCCGAGGAGCTCGGCGCCATCGTCTTCTTCCACCAAGGTGGAGACACCGTGGTCAACCATCGGATCCGTCGCTACAAGCTGGGCAATGCGGTGGGCAACCTCACCGAGCGGGCCCTGGTCTACGCCACCCTGGTATTCGGCGGTGTCATGGACAAGTGCCCCGATCTGGAGCCGTTTCTGGCTCATGGCGGCGGCTACACCTCGTTCGGGGTGGCCCGCATGGACAAGGTGGCCGGAGCCCTGGAACATGGCTCCGGATCCGGGTTCATCCCACCCTTCGGGCACAACGACGGGTTTTCCCAGTCTCTCCCGCCCAGCGACTACCTGCGCCGGTTTCACTACGACTGCTGCACCTACAGCGGGCCCGTTCTCCGCTTCCTCATCGACGCGGTGGGAATCGACCGGGTGGTGCTGGGGACCGACTACCCGGCTCCGATGTTTCTCCACGACCCGGTGGCCTGGGTCCGCTCCCTCCCCGAGCTCGCCGACGAGGAGAAGGAGGCGATCCTGGTCGACAACCCGGGCAGGATGCTGGGTTTGTGATGGGCGAGGGATCACTCGGCTGGGGTGTGATCGGGATCGGCAACATCGTGCGCAGCACCATCGCGCCGGCGATGGTGGCCGAGCCGGAGTGCGACCTCGTCGCCGGGGTGAGCCGGGATCACGACCGCGGCCGGGCCTTCGCCTCCGAGTTCGGGGCGCGATTCGCCTACACCGACCACGACGAGATGCTGTCCAACCCGGAGGTGGAAGCGGTGTTCATCGCTACTCCGAACTCGCTCCACGCCGGGCAGGTGGTGGCGGCGGCCCGGGCCGGGAAACACGTGCTGTGCGACAAGCCGCTGGCGATCAACGTGCCCGATGCCAGGGCCGCCCTGCAAGCGTGCGCCGATGCCGGGGTCGAGTTGGGAGTCAACTTCCACAATCGACATCTCCCCTGGGTCAAGGACGTGGGCCGTCTCATCGCCGACGGGGTGATCGGGCAGGTCGAGATGGTCCAACTGCAGGTGGCCTCGGGGCCGCGCCACTACTCCAACTGGCGGTCCGACCCCGAGATGGCCGGTCTGGGATCGACCCACAACGTCGGCGTGCACGGGCTCGACTTCCTCAGGGTCCTGCTCGGCTCGGATCCGATCGAGGTGATGGCCATGTTCGACCAGGCGCCCGGGTCGGGAGCAGTCGAGATGATGGCGTTGATCCAGCTCCGCTTCGGGAACGGGGCCATGGTCCATTACAACGCCAACGAGCGGCTGCGGGACCCGCTCAACGACATAGTGATCTATGGCACAGCGGGTCGGATCGCGGGGCGCTCGTTCACCCGTTCCCGGAGCGATGGCGAGCTGGCGGTCCTCACCGAGAGCGGGGAGACCATCACCCGCTATCCCGCCCCCGAGGCACACCGGCTCTCAGTGGCCGCCTTCACCGGCGCCGTGCTCCGGGGCGAAGAGCCGAACGCTTCCGGTCTCGACGGGCTGCGCAGTGCTCAGGTGTGCGAGGCGATCGCCCGATCGGCGACCGAGCGTCGGCTGGTAGAGGTGGTCTACTGAGCGTGACGTGACCGAGCCGATCGACCTCTCCGAGCTGAAGACGATCGACCAGGTGATCGAACGCGCTCGGCAGGTGACCGCCCCCGGGGCCCATGTCTGGGCGGCGGCCGGGGCCGGGCAAGGGGTGACCACGACCCGGAACGCACTGGCGCTCAACCGCCTCGCCCTGGTGCCGCGAGTGATGAGAGACGTGGGGGCGGTCGACGTGTCGTCGTCGTTGGTCGGGATCCCGCTCTCCCTGCCGGTGATGGCGGCGCCGGTGGGCTCCCTGACCCTCTATCACCGGGACGACGCACTGGCCGCGGCGCTGGCCGCCACCGAGACGGGGACTTCGGTCTTCTGCTCCACGCTCTCCACGTCGTCTTGGGAGGAGGTGGCGGCCACCGCACCGGGCCGGCACTTGTTCCAGCTCTACGTTCTCGGTGACCGGAGCTGGGTGGGCGACATCCTGAAGCGGGTCGAGGGGGCCGGTTTCGGGGCGGTGTGCGTGACGGTGGACACTCCGGTCATCGGGCGGCGCGATCGGAGTCTCGAGGACGGGTTCATCTGGGCGGTGCCGCCCGAAGGCCCGCCCAACCTGGTCCGACACGGGATGAACTACGCCCATCGCGCCCGGCACAGCTGGGCCGACCTCGCCTGGCTCTGCTCGCGGACCGAACTGCCGGTCTTGCTCAAGGGGGTGATGACGCCCGAGGATGCAACCGAAGCGGTGGAATGTGGGGTGGCCGGGGTCTATGTGAGCAACCACGGCGGCCGGGTGGTCGACCAGGGGGTGAGCACCATCGAGATGCTCGCCGAGGTGGTCGAGGCCGTGGGGAACCGGGCGGAGGTGATGGTGGACAGCGGGTTCAGCCGGGGGGCCGACGTGTGCAAGGCCCTGGCACTGGGGGCGAAGGCCGTCGGCATCGGCCGTCTTCAGTGCTGGGGGCTGGCGGTGGGCGGTGCAGCCGGTCTGGTCCGGGTCTTCGAGATCCTCCGCGACGAGATCGCCAACACCATGGCCAATCTCGGCTGCGCCACCGTCGCCGACCTCACTCCCGGCCACGTCCGCTGGTCGATCCCGGCTCCCCCGCCGGGGTAGGCAGCGCCACCCCCAATCTCGCTCCCAACTCCTCGAGCTGACCGAGCAGCACCTCACCCACCGGAATCCCGCTTGCTCGTTGCTCCGCTTCCGTCTCTGCTGCCGTCTCGCCGGGGAGGCGGACCGCTCCCCGGTCACCCGATTCCCGCAGTTCCCGAAGCCGGCGGTCGATATCGGCCTTGAACTCGTCGAGATCGCGAAACAGGTCCGGTCGCATCGCCATGATGGCCTGACCCGTGTTGGCCGGATGTGCCGGCATCTTGCGGTGGTCGATCACCTCGCTCCCGAAGGCGGCGCCGTTGAGCACACCGGCGAGGAGCCCGATCGCCAGGTTGAGACCGGAACCCTTGTAGCCGCCGATCGGGAGCAGGAAGCCCTCGTCGGCCCGATGCGGGTCGAGGATGGGCCTGCCCTCGGGATCGGCCACCCATCCCTCCGGCATCTGCTCGCCACGTTGGGCCAAGACCTTGATCGACCCGTGCGAGGTGACGGTGGTGGCGATGTCGAGCAGGAACGGGGGCTCTTCGCCGGCCGGTATGGCGATCGAGATCGGGTTGGTCCCGAGCAGCGCCTCCCGGCCGCCCCAGGGCGGCATCACGTTGGCGCTGGCCACCGCCAGGTAGACCGCGATAAGACCATGCCGAACAGCCATCGCGGTGTAAACCCCGGCCGCTCCGGCGTGGTTGGAGTCGACCGTCCCCACCCAGGCCATCCCGCTCGCCTCGGCCTTGGCGATGGCGGCCTCCGTGGCCACGGTCATGACCACCTGGCCAAGACCGTTGTCCCCGTCGACCAGGGCGCTGACCGGTGTCTCCCGGGTCAGGGCGATCTCGGGCCGGCGGTTGATCCCGCCTTCTTCGATCCGGGGCACGTACTGGGGGAGCCGGATCAGACCGTGACCGCTCCTCCCCCTCAGATCCGCTTCGAGAAGCCGGCGCGCCGTGATCGAGGCGTGCTCGGGAAGGATGTCTACGGCGACGAGAACGTCGGCGACGAACCGCTCCAGGCTCTCCAGGGCGAACCTCACCGGGAGAACTGCTCGACCGTCTCCCCGGTGTCGGCGAAGGTCCGGGTGACCTCGGTGCTGCCGTACACCCAGAGGATCCTCATCGTGGTCGACCCGGTGTTGATGAAACGATGCCACTCGCCGGGCGCGATCTGGGTGGTGTCGTAGGGCCGGGCCGGCATCTCGGCGCCATTCAGCTCCGCCACGCCCTCGCCCTCGATCACTGTGACCTGCTCGATCGTGTTGTGGCTGTGGAGCCGGATGCTGGTGCCGGGAGGGAAGCTGGTGATGCCCATGGTGAAACCCTGCCCTTCCAGGGGCTCGGGGGTGAGCCGCACGCTCTCGATGCCGTCGCCCCGGGCCACCGGGTCGGCCTCGTCGAACCGAATCAAACGGGCCACGATTGCCTCCGCGGTCTCATGCCATGAACCTACCGCCGTTGACCGACACGGTTTGACCGGTCATGAACCCTGCCTCGGGCGAGGCCAGGAACAGGATCCACTGGGCCACCTCTTCGGGGGTCTGGTAGCGCCCGAGCGGGATCGAGGCCGCAG
>DATHUL010000247.1:0-3759 GCA_035462285.1 Acidimicrobiia bacterium | reverse complement strand
TGGCTCGACCTGCTGGAACAGGACCACGACAACATCCGCATCGCCCTCGACTGGGCGGTTCGAGCCGGCGAGCCCGATCTCGCCTTCCGCATATCGGCCTCCGTCTGGCGGCTGTGGCAGGCGCGGGGTCATCTCCATGAGGCGCGGCGAAGACTCGACGACGTGTTGGCCCTCGAAGGCGGGGCCTCCCGCCATCGGGCCAAAGCGATGGAGGCGCTGGGCGGGATCCTGTGGTGGCTGTCCGATCTGGAAGGGGCGGCCGAGGTCTACGAGGAGACCCTCGGTCTCCAGCGTGATCTGGGCGATCGAAAGGAGATCGCCAACGCCCTCTACAACCATTCACTGGCACAGGTCTACAGCTCGGGCGACCCCGAAGTGGCCCCGCGCGCCCTCGACGAGGCAGAGTCGATCAATCGAGAGTTGGGGAATGTCGGCGGTCTCGGCGATGTCGAGTGGGCGCGGGGCACATATGCCGCAACCACGGCCGACGATATCCCGGCTGCGATGGAGCACATGAAGAAGAGCATCGAGTACTACCGGGAGGCGGGCAACGAGTTCGGCATGGGTTGGGGTCTGCATCAAGTGGGAGACATGGCGCGCCGGATCGGCGACTACCAACAGGCGTGGGACTACGTCGCCCAGGGTCTGGTCCTGTTCGCCGGGCATCGCGACGTGAGCGCGGTGGTCCTGCTCCTCGCTGTGGCCGCCGCCATCGCCAAGGGAATGGGGGACGAAGAACGCGGGCTCAGGCTGGCCGGGGCCTTTCACGGATTGCGGCTCACCTCGGGCACCGAGATCGTGGCCGCCGAGGCCAACCGTATCGAGGGATTCGAGTTCGAGACCCTGGAGGCGTTGACCGGGGAGACCGCCATCCCATATCGCGAGGGCCGGGCGATGAGCCTCGATCAGGCTGTGTCCTACGCCCTGACCGGCCCCGCCGACGGCTGAGCCGGGGTCACTCGAAGGTGGCGACTGCCCATGCCAGAAGGGCGATGAAGCCCGCCGAGAGCACGAGCAGGACCCAGGAGACCATCACCACACCGCTGAGGAACCGCCGGGCTTCCCGGTGATTCTGGACCAGGATGTAGACGCCGACGACCGCGCCGAGAATGGCGCAGAACAGCACCACCACGTTGTTCTCGAAGAGCCGGTTGATGAAGAGGCCGGCCACGGCACCGACACCGAAGCCGGAGAGCAGCCCGACGCCGATGTCGTGCACCCACCACCAGGTCGGAGTCTTGGCCGGCCGGCTCGAGGTGGTCACCCGGCCAATCTACGCGACCGCTTCGACCGCGGTGCCGGTCGCCACACCTCAATCATGCGCTGCCTGTCGCTTGCGATAGGCGGCCACCGCTTCCCGGGTGGAGCAATTGGAGCAACAGTGAATCCGGGAACGATTACGCGTGGTGTCGATGAAGACGTCGCGACAGTTGCTCGCCTGGCAACTCCCGAACCGGCTGATCCCGTGCTCGGCCATCACACCGGCCAGACCCAGGGCGGTGATCGCCGCCACCCAGGAGGACAGGGACGTCCCGATGGGCTCGAAGTGCAGGTGCGGTTGGCCGTCGTGCATGGAGAGGCGGGGGATGGCCGGGTTCTCGGAAAGGATCTGATTGATTCGGTCAGTGGCGGCGGTCTCGTCGGAAGACTCGAACACCTCACGCAGCCGGTCACGCAGGGCATGGAGCGCGGTCAGGTCGGAGAGGTCCGGAGCAGGGCGGAGGGGGGGGCGAAGATCCCGGTACCTGTCGAGGAAAGCGGCGAGCTCGGGGAGGTCGGAGATCTCGTCGCCGTTCAACTCGTCGCTGTTGACCAGATCCACAGCCAGCTGGGCCGGTCGGTCGTTGTAATGAGAGAAATTCATTTGACGTGTTACAGGTCGTCCGGTACTGTAACAAGTGTACGGATGAACGGTTATTACGTCAACAGGAGGCCGTCATGAATGGTCATCCGGCCATCGCATACCTGATCGCAGAGCAGATGCTCGACGAGCGACGTCGCCAGGCTCGCTCCCGGCACCGGGGCGGCCCGGGGTCGAGGATCCATTCGGTCCTGCTGGGCAGGTACCGACTCACCATCAGCAAGGAGACTGGCGATGCTCCTCGCACATTGGGAGATCCTCGGTTGCGATGCCCTCATCTGGCCATCCGACCTGATCGGCATCGTCAACACCGGGCAGGGGATGGTGGTCCGCTATCGATGTGTCTGCGGCGACACCGCCGAGATGCTGACCGGATCGGGATGCCGGGTGAGTCTCCATCTCGGACTCAGTGCTGCCTGACACCGGCGAATTGCCTTTGACCCCAGGAGCATGTGGAATGCGGGCGCGCTAGGGGGCGTCCCAGCCCTGTGCGGCGTTGGTCGGGGAGCGTTGATGACCGAGCACTCGGTGGTGATAGCGGGAGGCGGCCCTACCGGGCTGATGCTGGCGGGCGAGCTGGCCTTGGCGGGGGTCGATGTCATCGTCGTGGAGCGACGGACCAGCCAGCATCTCGACGGAACCCGGGCCGGAGGTCTCCACTCCCGCACCATCGAGGTGCTCGACCAGCGCGGCATCGCCGAGCGTTTCCTGGCCGAGGGCCAGACCCATCCGTTCGTGGGCTATGCCGGGACCTTCCTCGACATCGGCGACTTTCCCACCCGTCACCCCTACATCCTCGCGCTCTGGCAGAACCACATCGAGCGGATCCTGGCCGGATGGGTGGAGGAGCTCGGAGCCCGGATCCTCTATGGCCGCCAAGTGGAGGGTTTCACCCAGGGCGACGGCGGCGTCGACGTCGAACTGGACGATGGATCGCTCCGGGCCGGTTACCTGGTCGGTTGCGACGGGGGACGCAGTCTGATCCGCAAGACGGCCGGCATCGACTTCCCCGGCTGGGACCCGTCTGCCAGCTACCTGATCGCCCAGGTCGAGATGGACGAGGAGCCCGAGATCGGCATGCGCCCCGAGGGTGGCGGCATCGGCCCGGTCAACCGGGAGGAGGGTGGAAACCCGTACGGGGTGGTACTGCTCGAAAAGGGCCCCGAACCGGAAGACGAGCCCACCTTGCAGTATCTGCGTCAGACCCTGGTCGACGTCTACGGGACCGACTTCGGGGTGCGCGATCCGATCTGGATCTCCAGGTTCACCGACATGTGCCGCCAGGCGGTGTCCTATCGCCGGGGACGCGTGTTGCTCGCCGGCGACGCGGCACACGTGCATGGCCCCCAGGGCGGTCAGGGCCTCAACACCGGCGTGCAGGACGCCGTCAACCTGGGTTGGAAGCTGGCCCAGGTGGTGAAAACGACATCACCCGAGAGCCTGCTCGACACCTACCACGCCGAACGGCATCCGGTTGGCGCTCGGGTGCTGCACAACACCATGGCGCAGGTTGCGCTGAGCCGCACCGACCCTCGCAGCCAGGCCCTCCGCGACACCCTGCTCGAGTTGCTGGCCATGGAGAAGCCGCGCCAGCGCATCGCCGGGATGATCTCCGGTCTCGACATCCGTTACGACCTCGGGGAGGGCCATCCGGCACTCGGTCGGCGCATGCCCGACCTCGACCTGCGCACCACCGACGGTCCCCGGCGTCTGGTCACCCTGCTCCACGAAGCCAGACCCCTGCTTCTGAATCTCGGTGAGCCGGGTGGTTTCGATATTTCCCCATGGACCGGCCGAGTCCGGTTGGTCGAGGCCGGACACGATGGCGTCTGGGCGCTCCCGGTGATAGGGGAGGTCGATGCGCCCCCGGCCGTGCTGATCCGGCCCGACGGGCATGT
>DATHUL010000246.1:0-2148 GCA_035462285.1 Acidimicrobiia bacterium | reverse complement strand
GGCCGGGTGTACAAGATCGTCGCCCGCTGAACCGCGTTCCTAATGCATGGCGTCACACATGTGTGACGCCATGCATTAGGAACGCGGTTCAGCGGGCGACGATCTTGTACACCCGGCCGTTGAGGGAGGTGACATAGACCTCGCCGGCGGCGTCGTAGCCGAAGGAGGAGAGTTGGGGGATCACACCGAGCTCGGCGGAGCGGTCGGCCTGTTTGGTGACGATGCCCCCGTCGAAGAGCAGGCTGTGGATCCGCCCGGCGCAGAAGTCGGCATAGAAGTAGGTACCGGCCAGACCGGGGATTTCGCTGCCACGATAGACAAAGCCTCCGGTGACCGAGCACCCGCTGGCATGGGTGTACTCCACCTGGGGGAAGACGAAACCGGAGGTCCCGCAGGGCGGCTGGAAGCATCGCGTCCCCTCCCAGGTGTTCCACCCCAGGTTGGCCCCGGCCGAAGCGGCGGGGAGGATGGTGACCTCCTCCCTCTCCCCCTGCCCCACGTCGCCGATGTAGAGCAACCCGGCATCGTGGTCGAAGCGCCAAGGGTTTCGCAGGCCGAGCATGTACACCTCGGGCGCCCCCCCGCCCGAGGCGAACGGGTTGCTCGCCGGAATCCCGTACTGACGCCCTGCGGAGGGGGTGTCGACGTCGATCCGGAGCAGCTTCCCGAGCATGTCGTTGGGGTTCTCGGCCCGATTGTTCGGGTCCCCGGCCCCGCCGCCGTCGCCGAACGCGATGACGAGGAACCCCTCGTCGTCGAACAGAAGCATCCCGCCGTTGTGATTGGAGGCAGGCTGATTGACGGTGATGAGGACCCGCTCAGAGCCGGCGTCGGCCGAGTTGGGATTTGACGACACCCGGAACTCGGAGATCCTCGAAACCGACCCGATGGTGTAGTTGACGTAGAACCGCCCGTTGCTGGCGTAGTCGGGGTGAAAGGCGAGACCGAGCAGGCCCCGCTCCCCGCCGCTGGTCACCCCGAGGTCGAGGAAGGGCGTGGGGAGGACCGACCCGCCGCTGATGATCTGGATGTCCCCCGTCTGCTCGACGACGAAGAGACGCGGGTCTCCGGGCGGGGCGGCGACCAGCACCGGTCGATCGAAGCCCGAGGCGACCTGCTCCAATGCGAGTGGAGGTGGCGGCGGGGGCAGGTTGAGATCGAAGTGACCGGACACGGGCAACCCCGATGACAATGGGAAGCTCAGGTCGGCGGCACCGGTGTCGTGGGTGTTCTTCAGATAGAAGGTGGCATTGGAAGGTCGGAACAATCCGAACGTGTCGAGCCCGTCGTCGTCCCAGTCCCCGGCCACCGGCAGATCACCAGGGTCCCCGTAGAAGTAGGAGATGTCGGCGATGCCGGTGGTGTTGGTGTTGCGGAGATAGACGAAGCCGTCTCCGGGTCGGCGCAACCCGATGCTGTCGGTGCCGTCTCCATCCCAGTCGCCCGCCACGGGGATGTCGCCCGGGTTGCCGAACTCGTAGGAGAAGTCGGCGGCGCCGAGACCGCCCCCGGCGGTCCCGAGCCGGTTGATCACGTAGATCCGGGCCTCCGCCGGTCGGTAGATGGACAGGGTGTCGCAACCGTCCCCGTCGAAGTCGCCGATCAGGGGAAGATCGCCCGGGTTGCCGAAGAGGAAGGTGATGTCGGCCACGCCGGTGGTGTTGCTGTTACGGAGATAGGCGAAGCCGTCGGAGCGTCGGTAGAGACCGGGAGTGTCGACCCCGTCGCAGTCCCAATCACCCATGAACGGCTCGTCCATGGGATTGCCGTAGACGATGGTCTTGGTGTTGGTGTTCTCGTCTCGGAGGGTCCAATGACCGCTGGTCTGGTCGATCACACCCACCGTGTCGGTGGCCATGGCGGGTAGTGCCAGACCGACGACCAGGACTGCGGCCACGGAGAGTCGAGCCGGTCTCATCTAGAAGTCCCCGCCGCTGACCTGCATCCCTCCCCCTATCCCGAAGCTGGAATCGGCGGCACCGGTGGTGTTGGTGTTGCGGAGGTATACGGTCCCGTTGGATGGCCGGTACAGGCCCAGGGTGTCGTCTCCGTCCCCGTCCCAGTCTCCGGTGAACACCACGTCGCCTGCATCCCCGTAGAAGTATTCGATGTCGGCGTTGCCTTGACTGTTGGAGTGACGGAGATAGA
>DATHUL010000245.1:0-1989 GCA_035462285.1 Acidimicrobiia bacterium | reverse complement strand
CACGTCCTCGCGGTGAGAGCGTTGCGTTCCTACTTCGGCGGCGACGGGAGGAACCCCGAGGTAGTGGCCATCGCCGACGTCGATCCGGAGGCGGCCGAGCAGGCCGCCCGCGCCTACGGGGTAGATCGCTGGACGGCCGACTGGAGGTCGCTGGTCGAAGATGACCAGATCGACATGATCACGATCGCGGTCCCCAACGACCAACACGAGACCGTGGCCGTGGCCGCGGCCAAGGCGGGAAAGCACGTCATGTCCGAGAAGCCGCTGGCGAACACCGTCGAGTCCGGGCGAAGGATGCTCGAGGCGGTCGAAGAGGCGGGCGTGGTGCACAGCGTGAACCTCAACTACCGGTCGATCCCGGCGATTCGTTATGCCCGCGAGCTGATCTCACAGGGCGTGATCGGCGAGATAGTCGGGGTGAGGGGGACCTTCCTCCAGGACTGGGGCCTCGACCCTTCGATCCCACGTTCGTGGAAATTCGAGAAGAGCCGGTCCGGTGGCGGGCCAATGCTCAGCCTCGGTTGTCATCTCGTCGACCTGGTCCACTTCCTGGTCGGGCACATCGCCGAGGTGGTGGCCACCACCAGCACCCTGATCGAGCAGCGTCCGCTGCCCACGGGTCGGGATACCTATGCGGCCCAGAAGGGGCCGGTCGAGATGGCGCCGGTCGACATCGACGACTCGGGTGCCTTCCTGCTCAGGACCGGGTCCGGAGTCGCCGGCGTGCTCGAGCTGAGCCGGATCCACTCGGGAAGGCAGAACTTCTGCACCATCGAGGTGAGTGGGACCGAGGGAGCCATCGCCTTCGACTACGAGCGGCTCAACGAGCTGCAGCTGTCGAACAGACATGGCCCCGGGGGCGGCTTCACCCGGATCATCGTCGGGCCGGCCCAGGACGGCGGGCTGGTCTGGACCCTGGGCGGTCTAGGCGTCGGGTTCGCCGAGACGATCATCGTCCACTTCAGGGAGCTGATGGAGGCCGTCTACAACGGCACCGGCGCATCGCCGAGTTTCGCCGACGGCCTGCGCGCCCAGGAGGTGATCCATGCCGCCATGGTCTCGGCCGAGACCCGGTCCTGGGAGACGGTGGCCCCGGTCGGCTGAACCGCCTAACCGATGAAGGCGGAGGCGAAGATCAACGAGACGATGGCCATCACCTTGATCACGATGTTCATCGCCGGGCCCGAGGTGTCCTTGAACGGGTCGCCGACCGTGTCGCCGATCACCGCCGCCTTGTGGCTGTCCGATCCCTTGCCCCCGTAGGCGCCGGACTCGATGAACTTCTTGGCGTTGTCCCAGGCCCCTCCCGAGTTGGCCATGAAGATGGCGAGGAGGAACCCGGTGATCAGCGACCCGGCGAGGAGACCGCCCAGGGCCTCGACGTCGATGAACCCGACGATCAGGGGCAGAGCGACGGCCATGGAGCCGGGGACGATCATCTCCCGAAGCGCCCCGGCGGTGGCGATGTCGACACAGGTGGTGTAGTCGGGCTTGGCATCGGGGTCGCCCTCCTTGAGGCCCGGTATCTCCCGGAACTGACGGCGCACCTCATCGATCATCTTGTATGCCGCCCGGCCCACCGCGTTCATGGTCAGGGCGGCGAAGAGGAAGGGGAACATGGCCCCGATGAAGAGCCCGATGGTGGTCTCGACCCGAGCCACGTCGATTGCGGTGAGACCGACCGCCTGGGTGAAGGCGGCGAACAGGGCGAGGGCAGTGACCGCGGCCGAGGCGATGGCGAAGCCCTTGGCCACCGCAGCGGTGGTGTTGCCCAGCGAGTCGAGGGCGTCGGTGGCCTCACGGACCTCGGCGGGAAGATGGGCCATCTCGGCGATGCCGCCGGCGTTGTCCGCGATCGGGCCGTAGGCGTCGACGGAGATGGTGATACCCAGGGTGGCCAGCACACCGATGGCGGCGATGGCAACCCCGTAGATCCCGCCTCCGTCGCCCAGGGCCCAGTCACCGGCGAAGAAGGCGACTCCGATGCCG
>DATHUL010000244.1:0-12309 GCA_035462285.1 Acidimicrobiia bacterium | reverse complement strand
ATGTCAAGCTCTCGGTCCAGCTCGGCGTGTTCACCGCTTACGTCTCCTGGGGGGCGCTTGGTTGGAGCGTCTTCATCACCGCACTGTTCGGCGGTCTCCTCTCGGTCGTGGTCCTCGTGGCGGGATTGGTGAGCCGATCACGGGCAAAGAGAGCCGGGGGGCCGGAGTCGACGATCCGGGAGGCGATGCGGGCGGAGCTCCCCTACGGCCCGGCGATGATCGTGGGCGCCTGGTCGGCGATCATCCTCGCCGGGCTCGGAGCTTTCCCGATCCCGACGTAGCATCAAGTCATGCTGCGCTTCATGACCGCCGGGGAGTCGCACGGGCCCGGGTTGGTGACGATTGTCGAGGGGCTACCTCGCGGGCTCGAGGTATCGCCAAACCAGATCACCGACGAGCTGGCCAGGAGACGGATGGGCTATGGCCGGGGCAAGAGAATGGCGATCGAGAGGGACGAGATCGAGATCCTGGGCGGGATCAGGCACGGTGCGACCTTGGGCTCGCCCGTAGCCGTGCTGATCAGGAACACCGAATGGCCCCGTTGGGCAGAGGAGATGAGCCCCGAGCCGGCTCCATCCAGAAAGCAGGTCACCCGTCCCCGCCCCGGACATGCCGACCTGGCGGGAATGCTCAAGTACGGGACGGACGACGCCAGGGACATCCTGGAGCGAGCCTCGGCCCGGGAAACCGCGGCGCGGACGATCGCCGGGGTTCTGGCCAAGACCCTCCTCTCCAGCGTCCGGGTACGCGTGTTCAGCCATGTGGTGTCGATCGGCCCGGCCCCCAGCGAGGGCCCGGCGCCGGGGCCTGATGACCAGGACAGGATCGACGACAGCCCGGTTCGTTGTCTCGATCCCGCGGCCGAGGCTTCGATGATCGCCGCCATCGAGGATGCCAAGACGCAGAGAGACACCCTTGGGGGCGTGTTCGAGGTGCTCGGGTTCGGAGTCCCCCCCGGGATCGGATCCCACGTGCACTACGACCGGCGGCTCGACGCCCTCCTCGCGGCTGCGGTCATGTCGATACCCGCGGTCAAAGGGGTCGAGATCGGAGACGGATTCGAGGTGGCCGGACTGCCCGGCTCGAAGTCCCACGACGAGATCCTCTTCGACGACGGGAGCCTGCAACGGCCGACCAATCGGGCCGGTGGCACCGAAGGCGGCATGAGCAACGGGGAGACGATCCGGGTGCGCGGGGCGATGAAGCCGATCTCCACCCTGATGCGTCCCCTGCGGACGGTCGACATGTCCACCGGAGACCCTGCCGAGGCGGTCCGGGAGCGCTCCGACGTGTGCGCCGTGCCCGCCGCGGGCGTGGTGGCGGAGCAGATGGTCGCGTTCATCCTGGCCGCCGAGTTCCAGCGGAAGTTCGGCGGGGACAACGTCGATGAGTTCGTCGCCGCGGTCGACCGCTATCGCTCGGGTCTTGCCGGCCGGCCGGGAAGATGACACTGTGGCTGGTCGGGATGATGGGGACGGGGAAGACCAGTGCCGGGCGACTCGCTGCGGAGCGTCTCGGTGTTCCCTTCATCGACGTGGACCAGGAGATAGCCACCGACCGGGGCGCCGAGATCCCAGAGATATGGTCCGGGTTGGGGGAGGAGGGGTTCCGCGAGCTGGAGACGGCCTCGATCGACCGGGTGGCCGGCTCCCGTGCCATCGTCGCCACCGGGGGCGGGGCGGTGCTCGATCCAGCCAACCGGAGACGGATGAGAGAGACCGGCACCGTGATATGGCTCAAGACGCCTCCCGACGTGCTCGCCGCCCGACTCGACTCGAGTGGAGGGCGCCCGCTCCTCGAAGGCCATCCCGATCGCGGCGGCCGGGTCGCAGCCCTGCTCGAGGAGAGGGCACAGGCCTATGACGACGCGGCAGACTATGAGCTCGACACGTCGGAGCTGTCGGTGGAGGAGGTGGCGATGAGAATCGAGGTGCTTTGGCGCTCCTGACCGTGGCCGGGACGACAGAGCTGGTGGTGGGACGGGGGCTGCCCGACCCGATCCTCCCGGCGCGTCCCGACCGGCAGCGGGTTGCGATCGTGACCCAGCCCGGTGCCACCCACATCGCGCTCGAGGTGGCCGGGAAGATCCGAGAGGACGACCTCCAGGTCGAGGTGATCGGGCTCCCCGACCGGGAAGAGGCCAAGACCCTTGTCGTGGCCGAGTCGGTGTACGAGGCCCTGGCCCGATTCGGTCTGGGCAGGCACGACACGGTGGTCGGGGTCGGGGGCGGGTCGGTTTCCGACCTGGCGGGCTTTGTCGCCGGCACCTGGCTACGCGGAGTCGAGGTGGTGCACGTTCCGACCACCCTGCTTGCCGCAGTCGACGCCGCCATCGGCGGCAAGACCGGGGTCAATCTGGCCGGCAAAAACCTGGTCGGGCTCTTCTGGCACCCGACCCGGGTCATCGTCGACGTGACGACCCTGGAACAGCTCCCGGCCACACTTCGCCGCGAAGGTCTGGCCGAGGCGCTCAAAACCGGGCTGGTCGGCGACACCGACCTGTTCGAACTGCTCTCCCGCCAGGGCGAGAGCGCGTCGATGGAGGAGGTGGTGAGCCGGGCGGCGGTGGTCAAGGCCCGGGTGGTGGGAGAGGACGAGCGTGAGACCGGTCTGCGGGCGATCCTCAACTTCGGTCACACCATCGGGCACGCCATCGAGTACGCCTCGCCCATGTCTCACGGGGAGGCGGTGGCCGTCGGCATGGTCGCCGCGGGGAGGATCTCTGAGCACCGGCTTCGCTTCCCCGGGATGGACCGCATGGTGGAGGCGATCGCCGGGCTCGGATTGCCGACGGAGGTGGAAGGGCTGGAGCGGGCCCGGGTCGAGGACCTCCTCCGCCACGACAAGAAGCGCGACTCCGCCGGGATGCGGATGGTGCTGCTCAGGGCCTTCGGGGACCCGGTGGTCGAACACGTCGACAGCGAGGACCTCGATCTCGGCCTCGACGCCGTCGGCCTCTGACCGGTTTATCGTCCCGGGTCGGTTCGACCACACTGCGACCTGACATGATCAGCACAAACGACGTCAAACCGGGGATGGCGCTCCAGCTCGGCGATGGGCTCTTCGCCATCGTCGAGTATCAGCACGTGAAGCCGGGGAAGGGCAGGGCCTTCGTCCGGATGAAGCTCAAGAACCTGGAGACCGGTCAGGTCCTGGACCGAACCTTTCGAGCCGACGAGAACGTCGACCAGGCCATCATCGAGCGTCGGGACCACCAATACCTCTACAGCGACGATCTCGGGTTCCACTTCATGAATCTCGAAGACTTCGGTCAGCTGGCGCTGAGCCGTGACGACGTCGGGTCTGCGGCCGGTTATCTGGTCGAGGGGATGACTGCCAGCCTCTCGATGTACAAGGGCACGCCGATCGCCGTGGAGCTGCCCGCCGCGGTCGAGCTCGAGGTGACCTATGCCGAGCCGGCGGTCAAAGGGGACACCCGGACCGGCGCCACCAAGCCGGTCACCCTCCAAACCGGGATCCAGATCCAGGTACCGCTCTTCGTGGAGCAGGGCGATCGGGTCAAGGTGGATACCCGCTCCGGGGAGTATCTGACCCGGGTATGAGCCGGGACGAGCCGAGAGACGTCGTCCTGGAGACTCTGTACCAGGTGGAGATCAGCGGAGACATCGGCGACATCGACAAGCTCACGGGAAAGGTCGGGATGCTGGTGCGGGGGGTGCTGGATCTCAAGGAGGACCTGGACCACGAGATCGAGTCCGCCTCCGAGCATTGGAGCGTCGCCCGGATGCCTGTGATCGATCGCTCCATTCTCCGGCTCGGCCTGTACGAGCTCCGGCACAGCGACACTCCGACCGCGGTGGTCATATCCGAGGCGGTGCGACTGGCCAAGACCTATTCCACCGAGCGATCGGGCGCCTTTGTCAACGGCGTGCTCGCCTCCCTGGCCCGTACCACCCGCAGCTGACTCCTCCGAAGCCCGGTCGGCTGGATCGGGCGTGGTTGGGCGCGTGGCGCCGACCCGGCTAAGGTCGGCTCACCTTTAATCGCGGTCCGGTGAGGCCGGGAAGGAGCGTGATGGGTCCTGTCCCATCTATGTCTGGGGCTCGGCGATGCCCCAGGTGATGAACGGCCAAGACATCCAAAGGGCCGTTCGACGCATCGCTCACGAGATCCTGGAGCGTCATCGCGGAGCCGATTCCGTGGTCATCGTGGGTATCCATACCCGGGGAGCGCACCTGGCCCGGCTGCTCGGCGACACCATCGCCGAGTTCGAAGACATCGCGGTGCCGGTGGGCGAGCTCGACATCGGAGAGTACCGGGACGATCGCGACCTACGCCCGGCTCGCGGGTCGGGCGTCACCACCATCCCCACCGACATCTCGCAGCGCAGTGTGATCGTGGTCGACGACGTCCTCTACACCGGGCGCACGATCCGGGCCGCCCTCGACGCCCTCTCCGACCTGGGGAGGGCGGACCAGACCGAACTGGCGGTGCTGGTCGACCGCGGACATCGTGAGCTGCCGATTCGCGCCGACTACGTGGGCAAGAACCTGCCCACCAGTCACGAGGAGGTAGTGAGGGTCCGCATCCCGCCCGTCGACGACGAGGAGGGGGTCTGGGTGGAGAGGACCGGGGCGGGATGAGCGGGCTGCTCACCCTGCGCGGGATGAGGCGGGAGACTCTCGAAGCGGTTCTCGACCTTGCCCAGGACTTCGTCTCGCAAGACCCGACCGGCGCGGGAGACCACGGGGGGGCCACCGTCACCACGGTGTTCTTCGAGCCCTCGACCCGGACCAGGCTGTCGTTCGAGAAGGCCGCTCATCATCTCGGCGCCCATGTGATGAGCTTTGCGGCCGAGCAGTCGTCTACCGCCAAGGGGGAGTCGTTCAAGGACACGATCCTCACCCTGACCGCCATGGGAACCGACGTCTTCGTCATCCGGCATTGGCTGGCCGATGCAGCCGAGTTGGCCGCGACCTGGTCGGGGCGCCCGGTGGTAAATGCCGGGGTGGGGAGGAGGGAGCACCCGACCCAGACGCTGATCGACGCCCTCACCCTGCGAC
The DNA here is from genome assembly GCA_035462285.1 of Acidimicrobiia bacterium. Taxonomy (GTDB): domain Bacteria; phylum Actinomycetota; class Acidimicrobiia; order Spongiisociales; family ZC4RG35; genus JARDZU01. Next base: position 7,285 of record DATHUL010000244.1, on the reverse strand, counting down.
AGCGGTTCGGCCGGCTCGACGGGCTGCGCATGGCAATCGTCGGCGACGTGGGCAACAGCCGGGTGGCCCGGGGTCATCTCGCCGCCTTGCCCACCCTCGGTGTGGAGCTGACCCTGGTCGGGCCCACTCCCTTCCTCCTCGGCGCCGATGCGTGGGGGGTGAGGACGGCCACCGACCTCGACGCCGAGCTCGGCGACGTCGACGTCGTCTACCTGCTCCGCATCCAGAGGGAGCGGGGCGCCTCGGCCGACATCCCCTCCGACCACGGCTATGCCCGTCGTTACGGGATGAACCAGGAGCGGCTGTCCATGTTGAAGCCGACGTCGGTGGTGATGCACCCTGGGCCGATCAATCGCGGTCTCGAGATCGACGACGTCAGCGCCGATGGGGACCGGTCGATGATCCTGGAGCAGGTGGCCAACGGCGTCCCGGTGCGGATGGCGGTCCTCGCCCGGGCCCTGGGAGGGCGGAGATGATCGTCATCAGGAACGCGAGCGTCCTTCGCTCGTCGGGCATCGAGCAGGGCACGGTCGTGATCGATGACAACACGGTCCTGGCAGTGGGCGAGGCGCCGCCGGCCAACGGGGCGAGAGTGGTGGATGCGGGCGGCGCCTGGCTCGGTCCCGGGCTGGTCGACCTCCATGTCCACTTCCGTGACCCGGGCCAGACCTGGAAAGAGGACATGGAGTCCGGGGCGCAGGCCGCGGCTGCGGGCGGGTTCACCGCGGCTCTGGCCATGCCCAACACCGAGCCTCCGATCGACGGGGCGGAGCGGGCGGAGGCCGCGATGGAGAGGTCACGAGCGATCGGTCTGCTCGATCTCCGGGTGGCCGGCTGTCTCACCAAGGGGAGGGCCGGGGCCGAGATGGCCGATTTCGACGCCATGTATGACGTCGGGGTCCGCCTATTCAGTGACGACGGCGATGCGGTCCCTGAGGCGGGGTTGTTGCGCCGGATCATGGCCTATCTGGCCGATCTTCCCGGCACGGTGGTCGCCGAGCACCCGGAGGATCGCTCCCTGGCCGGGAACGGTCACTTGCACCAGGGGTCGGTCTCGGCTCGTCACGGGATCGAGAGCCTTCCCGCCCTGGCCGAGGACGTGATCGTGGCCCGCGACCTCGAGATAGCGCGGGTCACCGGAGCCTCTCTCCATGTCCAGCATGTCTCCACCTCGAACGCGGTCGAGCTGATCCGCCGCGCCCGGGATCGGGGAACCCGGGTGACCGCCGAGGTGACACCGCATCATCTGGCATTGGACGAGTCGGCGCTGGAAGGCCTCGATCCCAATCTCAAGATGTACCCCCCGCTTCGTGGCGCCGACGACCGGGCCGCGCTGGTCGAGGCGTTGCGGGGGGGAGTGATCGACGCGGTGGCCACCGACCATGCACCCCACACCGTCGCCGAGAAGTCGGTTCCCTTCGAGGAGGCGCCCCGGGGCGTGATCGGGCTCGAGACCGCCGCAGCCGTCGCCGCGGCGGCCCTGGGACATGATCAGACGCTCTTCTACCAACGATTGAGCGTTGCCCCTTCCCGGATCGCCGGGTTGGATCGTCACGGGATTGCAGTGGAGCCGGGCTCACCTGCCAATCTCATGCTGTTCGACCCCGGGGCCCGGTGGGTGCCCAAGAGCTTTGCGTCGAAGTCGGAGAACAGCCCGTTCACCGGGATGGAGTTGACTGGGAAGGTGATGGCGACGATCTACGAAGGACGGATCTCATACCAGGACGGTCTGGGATGACGGTTCGAGAGCAGGCGATCCTGTGCACCGCCGATGGCGAGACGTTCCGGGGACGATCGGTCGGGGCGGCAGGAGTCACCACCGGCGAGGCGGTCTTCAACACCTCGATGACCGGCTACCAGGAGATCCTCACCGATCCCTCCTACGCCGGGCAGGTCGTGGTGATGACCACGGCCCACATCGGCAACTACGGGGTGTTCGACGGGGACGAGCAGTCGGGCGGTCCGGCGGTGTCGGGGTTCGTGGTCAGAAGCATGTCGAGAAGGGACTCCAACTGGAGGTCCCAAGGATCGGTGGGGGACTACCTGCGGGACCATGGAGTGGTGGCCATGGCCGACGTCGACACCAGACGTCTGACCCGGCATCTGAGGGATCGGGGGGCCATGCCGGTGGCGGTGGGGGTCGATGTCGACGAGATCGAGCTGAAGGAGATGGCGGCTTCGGCGCCGTCGATGGTCGGTATGGACCTGGCATCCACGGTCAGCACCGATCACAGCTACACGCTCCGGGCGAGCACGGCACGTGTCGGTCGGGTGGTGGCGATAGACCTGGGGATGAAGCGGGACATCCTCTCCAACCTCACGGGCCGGGGCTTCGACGTCGAGGTGGTCCCCTGCGCCACCGGGGCCGAGCAGGTCCTCGCCCTCGAGCCCGACGGCGTGTTCGTCTCCAACGGGCCGGGGGACCCCGAGCCTCTGGTCACCACCACCGAGACGCTGCGCGGTCTTCTGGGCAAGGTCCCCCTGTTCGGGATCTGCCTCGGGCATCAGGTGCTCGGTCTAGCGGTCGGGGCCCGGACCTACAAGCTTCCCTTCGGGCATCACGGCGGCAACCATCCGGTGCGACGGCTTGTCGACGGCGGGATCGAGATAACCGCACAGAACCACGGGTTCGCGGTGGATCTGTGGTCCCTGACCGGTGAAGCCGCACCGGAGCGCGCCGGTCTGGTCGGGCCCGATCTGCTGCCCGGGAGGGTAGAGACCGGTTTCGGGACTGTGATCCCCACCCATCAGAACCTCAACGACGGCACACTGGAGGGGATGGAGCTGGCCGAGGCGGGCGCCTTCTCGGTGCAGTACCACCCCGAGTCCGCACCGGGGCCCCGCGACGCGCGCGGTCTATTCGACCGGTTCACCGGGATGATCGGTAGAGGGCTCTGATGGGGGCGCGGCGCGACATCAGGTCGATCCTCCTGATCGGGTCGGGCCCGATCGTGATCGGGCAGGGCTGTGAGTTCGACTACTCGGGCACCCAGGCCGCCAAGGTGCTCCGCGCCGAGGGTTACCGGGTGATCCTGGTCAACTCCAACCCGGCCACCATCATGACCGACCCCGAGTTCGCCGATGCCACCTACATCGAGCCGATCACACCCGACGTCGTCACCGAGATCATCGCCCGGGAGCGGCCCGACGCCCTCCTGCCCACCCTCGGAGGCCAAACCGCGCTCAACGTGGCTGCCGAGCTGGCCCGACGCGGCATCCTGGAACAGCACGGTGTCGAGATGATCGGAGCCGGGCTCGACGTGATCGAGCGGGCCGAAGATCGCGGCCTGTTCAAAGAGACCATGGAAAAGGTGGGTCTGGCCGTGCCTCGGGCCGGATACGCCCGCTCCATGACCGAGGCGGTCAAGATCGCACACGAGATCGGCTTCCCGGTGATGGTGCGGCCCTCATTCATCCTCGGCGGCGGCGGGACCGGTATCGCCGCCGACGAGGAGGAGCTGATCGAGGTCGCCAAGAACGGGCTGACCGCCTCACCGGTCTCCGAGATCCTGGTCGAGGAGTCGGTTCAGGGCTGGAAGGAGTTCGAGCTAGAGGTGATGCGAGACCGCAACGACAACGCGGTGATCGTCTGCTCGATCGAGAATCTCGACCCGATGGGGGTCCACACCGGTGACTCGATCACGGTGGCTCCGATTCAGACCCTGTCCGATCGGGAGTACCAGGAGATGCGGGACGACGGGATCGCAGTGCTGCGGGCGATCGGGGTCGAGACCGGGGGCTCCAACGTCCAGTTCGCGGTCGACCCGGCGACGGGCCGCCGTCTCGTCATCGAGATGAACCCGCGGGTCAGCCGTTCCTCGGCGCTGGCCTCCAAGGCCACCGGGTTCCCCATCGCCAAGATCGCCGCCCTGCTCGCGGTCGGGTACACGTTGGACGAGATCGCCAACGACATCACCGGAGCGACCCCAGCCTCTTTCGAGCCGGCGCTGGACTATGTGGTGGTCAAGGTGCCCCGTTTCGACTTCGCCAAGTTCCCTTCCGCCTCCCCCCGACTCACCACCTCGATGCGAAGCGTGGGCGAGGCAATGTCCATTGGCCGGGATTTCCCCGAGGCCCTGCAGAAGGCGTTGCGCAGCATGGAGAACGGCCGCTCCGGGCTCAACGGCGATCCCGGGGAGCACGGTCTCCTCGACATGGGGGACGACCAGCTCCGCCTGGCCGTGGCCGTGCCCACCCCGACCCGGATCTTCGCGGTGGCCGAGGCGCTGCGACGGGGATGGGGTGTCGACCAGATCTCCGGCCTCAGCGACATCGACCCCTGGTTCGTCGACCAGATGGCCGAGATCGTGGAGCTCCGTGCCGAGATCGAGCGGGCCGGGCCCGGCGACCGTGACCTGCTGGTCGAGGCGAAGCGTCTCGGTTACTCCGATCGTCAGCTGGCCCATCTCTGGCAGCTGACCGAGGATGAGGTCAGGGCGGAGCGCAAGCGGCGCGGCGTGACCCGGACCTACAAGACGGTGGACACCTGCGCCGCCGAGTTCGAGGCCTTCACCCCGTACATGTACGGCACCTTCGAGGAGGAGTCCGAGGTACCACCGGCCGAACGGCCCAGAGTGGTGGTGCTCGGCTCGGGACCGAACCGGATCGGCCAGGGGATCGAGTTCGACTACTGCTGTGTCCATGCCTCGTTTGCTCTCCGCGACGCCGGCTACGAGACCGTGATGATCAATTGCAACCCGGAGACGGTGTCAACCGACTACGACACCTCGAACCGTCTCTACTTCGAGCCGCTCACCATCGAGGACGTGCTCGACGTGATCGAGGTGGAGCGGCCCGAGGCGGTCGTGGTCCAACTGGGCGGCCAGACCCCGCTCAACCTCGCCCAGGCCCTCCACGACGCCGGAGTGCCCATTGCGGGCACCTCTCCGGCCTCGATAGCACTGGCCGAGGACAGAGAGCAGTTCGCCGAGCTGTGCCGGAGCCTCGGTCTGCGTCAGCCCCCTGCCGGTTCCGCCACCTCGGCCCGGGAGGCCGAGGATGTGGTGGACCAGGTCGGGCTGCCGGTGATGGTCCGCCCGTCTTTCGTCCTCGGAGGCCGCAAGATGCGGGTCGTGTACAGCGTCGAGGAGTTGGCCGACTACGTTCGTGAGATCTACGGCGAAGCCGACCCTGAGCTGACCGGGTCTCCCATCCTCATCGACCGTTTCCTCGAGGCAGCTGTCGAAATCGACGTCGACGCGGTCTACGACGGCTCCGAGCTCTTGCTGGGCGGGGTGATGGAGCATGTCGAGGAGGCCGGGGTCCACTCCGGGGACTCCGACTGTGTCACCCCCCCTCCCACCATCTCCGACGAGGCTCACAAGGAGATCCTGCGAGCCACGCTCGAGCTGGCCAACGCCCTCGAGGTGCGTGGTCTGATCAATCTCCAGTTCGCGGTGAAGGGCGACGACGTCTATGTGCTGGAGGCAAACCCGCGCGGGTCGCGCACCGTCCCTTTCATCAGCAAGGCGACCGCGGTCCCGCTTGCCCGAATCGCGGCCCGGGTGATGATGGGCGCCTCGATCGAGGACTTGCGCCGAGAGGGCGTGGTCCCCCTCTCCACCCAGCGCCCGGTGTTCGTGGCGGTGAAGAACGCGGTGCTCCCCTGGGACCGGTTCCCCGAGGAGGACTCTGTGCTCGGCCCCGAGATGCGGGCCACCGGCGAGGTGATGGGGATCGGTGCCGACGTCGGTGTCGCCTTTGCCAAGGCGCTGCTCGCCGCCGGTCACATCCTGCCCAGCCGGGGCCGGGTATTTCTCTCCTTCGCCGATCGGGACAAGCCGATGGGCCTGGCCGTGGCCCAGGCGTTCACCATGCTCGGGTTCGACCTGGTCGCAACGCATGGCACAGCCCGCTACCTGAGACATCACGCCATCGACGCCGAAGCGGTGCACAAGGTGGGCGAGGGCCCCAGGGACATCGGCCAACGTCTCCAGGACGGAGAGGTACAGCTGGTGATCAACACCCCGCGCGGTGGGAAGGCCCGCTCCGACGGGAGGACGATCCGGATCGCGGCTCGCTCCCACTCCATCCCTTGTGTCACCACGATTCAGGGCGCTCTGGCCGTGGCCCGCAGCCTCCGGGCCGGGCCGGGGGCGATCAACCGACCGAGGAGCCTCCAGGAATGGCACCAGACCGTCTGAGCGCCCGGCTCGGCCCGATCGAGTTGCGCAGCCCTCTCATCGCCGCCTCGGGGACGGTCGGGTCCGTGTGGGAGTGGGCCGAGGTGGCCGACCTCTCGTTCTACGGGGCAGCGGTGGCCAAGTCGGTGGCGCCGGTGGAGTGGGCGGGAAGGCCGGCTCCCCGTCTCGCCCCCGCCGGTCCGGGGATGCTGAACGGAATCGGGATCCAGAACCCGGGCGTCGAGAAGTGGGTGGAGACGACCGCCCCCCGGCTCGCCACCCTCGACGTGCCGGTATGGGGCTCGGCGGTCGGCGAGACGGCGGACGAGTTTGCATTCGTGGCCAAGAGCCTGGTCTCCGCCGGCGTCCCGGTTGTCGAGGTCAACCTCTCCTGCCCCAATCTCGAGGACGGGCGGATGTTCTCTCTCGATGCCGTCAGGTCGGGTGAGGTGGTGGCGGCAGTGGTGGCCGCCTGCGACGCCCCGATCGGGGCGAAGCTGTCCCCGAACACCGAGGACATCGTCGGTGTCGCCGCCGCCTGCAGGGAGGCGGGCGCCGTCTTCGTGACCCTGACCAACACCGCTCTCGGCTTTGGCGTCGACCCCGACACCCGCCGCCCGCTCCTGAGCGGAGGAGTTGGTGGCTACAGCGGGCCCGGTCTCAAGGCGATCTCGCTGCGATGTGTCCACGAGGTGGCACGGGCCATGCCCGAGCTCCCCATCGTCGGCTGCGGCGGCGTGGCCACCGGCCGCGATGTCATCGAGTACCTGCGTGCCGGCGCATCGGCGGTAGCGATGGGCACGGTTCACCTGGCCGAGCCGCGGGCCGGGAAGCGGATCGGACGGGAGCTGGACCGCGAGCTGCGAAGACGGGACGAGACGGTGTCCGGGCTGGTGGGCGGGTTGATCCCATGGTGAGTCCCCTGATCGTCGCCCTCGACCTGGCCGGCGAGCCCGAGACGGTGGACTTGGCCACCCGGCTCCACCCTCATGTCGGCGGATTCAAGGTGGGTCTCGAGTTGTTGATGGGAGCGGGCCCATCGGTCGTCTCCCGGGTGGTCGAGCTCGGGGCGCCGGTGTTCGTCGATGCCAAGCTGCACGACATCCCCAACACGGTGGGTCGGGCTGCCGCCCGTCTCGGAGCGATCGGGGCCCGCTGGGTCA